>CAZOEM010000016.1:0-15853 GCA_964578735.1 uncultured Halobacteria archaeon
CTGTGTCTATGACAATTATCAAAATTGGTAAATTATTTACTGGGAGTTCCCTTACTCCGGTTGTCAGATAAATATGTATATGCTTTTAAATCCTATTAATTCCTGAAACATCGAAAAAGAAGCGGTAGGTATCTAAAAGGATAAAAATGTCGGACTTAGTGGACATAGCCTTAGGCGACAAAAAAGCGGATTTAGTACTGAGAAACGCGAACCTCGTGAACGTATGCAGTGGCGAGATATACGAGACCGATATTGCAATTGCTCATGGCGTGATAGCAGGATTAGGGCGATACGAGGGTAGGGTGGAGATAGACGCTCAGGATAACTATGCTGTACCTGGATTGATAGACGGGCATACGCATATAGAAATGAGTATGCTTTCGGTACGCGAATTCGCAAAGGCCGTAGTGCCCCGGGGTACGACTGCAGTGGTTGCAGACCCGCATGAGATAGCTAATGTCTTGGGTATCGCGGGAATAAGAGCGCTTTTCGATGATGCAAAAGCTACCGCACTAAAAGTATTTTGTATGGCACCTTCTTGTGTGCCGCCTACAGACCCTTCACTGGGGCTTGAGACTTCAGGCGCGACTATAGACCAGACAGAAATAAAGAAACTGCTGTTAATGGATGAGTTCATCGGCCTAGCAGAGGTGATGAACTACGAGGGTGTCATAGCAAAAGAGGAAGAGGTATGGGCGAAGATGGCGATTGCAAAAGCGCTAAAAATGCCTATTGATGGTCACGCACCGTTACTCAGCGGTAAAGAGCTAAACGCTTATGTCGTAAGTGGTGCAGGCTCGGATCACGAGAATACCTCATCAGCGGAATCACAGGAAAAACTACGCCTGGGTATGCGTTTGATGGTGAGGGAAGGTTCGGCGGCAAAGAACCTTAAAAACATCGCCCCTTTATTGAAATCAGTAGATACAAGGAATTGCATCCTTGTCACAGACGGCGACCGAACACCGCTCGATTTGAAGGACGAGGGTTATTTGGATTATGTTTTGAGAAGAGCTATAGAGGAGGGAATAGACCCGGTGAAGGCGGTGCAGATGTGCACGATAAATCCCGCGCAATGGTTCAAGCTGGACGCCAAAATAGGCTGCATCGCTCCTGGTAAAATCGCAGACATCGTACTATTAAAAGATTTAGAGTCGTTTGAAGTCGAGAAAGTACTAGTAAATGGTAAACCCGATTTTGCGTCTCCTTCTGAATACCGCTATAAATATCCACAATATCGCGAAAGTGTAAGGCTAAAGCGAGTAAAACCCGCTGATTTCGTGATCGTGCAAGAAGGCACGATGAAAGCCAGGATAATCGGTTTGATAGAGGGAGAACTCCAGACGGGAGAGCTCGTGGAGGAGATAAGCGGTATAGAGATAGGACGAGATATATTAGAAATCGGTGTTCTCGAACGGCACCATCACTCCGGTAATATTGGCTTGGGTTTCGTAAAAGGGTTTGGATTGAAAACAGGTGCAATCGCATCCACTATCGCTCATGACGCGCATAATATTGTCGTTATAGGCACAAACGAAGAAGATATGGCTCTCGCTTGCAACCGTTTAAAGGCGATAGGTGGTGGACTGGTTCTTTGCAACGGCAAAGAAGTAACGAGCGAGTTGGAACTGCCTATTGCGGGGCTCATGAGCGATAAAGAGTTAGATTATGTGATACTAAAACAAAAAGAGATGGGCGATAACATTTCTGTGATGGGCTGTAAACTACCCGCGCCTTTTATTACCATGTCTTTTCTCGCTTTACCTGTGATACCGAAGTTAAAGATAACAGACAAGGGGTTGGTAGATGTGACGAAGCAGGAAATAGTGGGTCTTTTCTTATGAACTATGTATCCTTCCCTCTTATAAGTATTAACAATCCTGTTAAGAAATAGCGGAAGATGTATATGAGTATGAGTTGTTATATGTGGCTATGAGATCATACGAAGTTGTTGAAACGCGGAGGAAGAGCGGAAAAGCTATCTTCTCGCCCAATGATATAAATTCTTGAAAACTGGCGGAATCAAATCGCCTACGAGACGAAAAAAAGGAAAATAGTAAATAGATATAGTACGGATATTGAAATTAGGAAGAGTATTAGAAAAAGAGGTTAAGGTAAAATCTTGGTTCTTAAGCATAAGTCCATGAAGGGGAGCGGAGGGGGCAAATGGTAGAAATAGACCTGAAAAGAGTGGATGAAATAATAGAGCGCTATAAAGGCGAAGAAGGTGTTTTGATTCAGTTGCTGTTAGATGTCCAGAGCGAATTCAACTGGATCTCGAAGGAAGCGATAGCGCAAATAAGCGAGCGGATGCAGATTCCGAAAAGCCAGATATACAGAATAGCGAGTTTTTATGACGCTATGAGCCTGGAGCCGGTAGGTCGGCATATAGTACAGGTTTGTCTTGGCACTGCCTGCCAGGTACGAGGTGCGCCGAAGATTCTGGACCGAATAGAGGAGAATTTAAAGATAAAAGGAGGGGAGACCACGCCTGACATGCGGTTTAGTTTGAAGCGAGTAAATTGCCTTGGTTGTTGTGCTATGGGACCGGTGATAGTGGTAGATGGCAATTATCACGGCAAGATTACACCAGCAATGGTGGAGGGGATTTTAGAAACGTATGAGTAGGTAAGGAAGAGGAAGAAATGCCAAGACTAAACTCAAAAGAGGAATTGAAGGCACTGAAAACCGATATTACTTCAAAACGGGACTTGAATAAGCCATATATTACAATATGTTCAGGAACGGCATGCCATGCCACGGGCAGCGATGAGGTCGCTGCTGCAATTCAGGCTGAGTTGGAGAAACAAGGTTTAACAGAAGATGTGGGCATACGTAGGACAGGCTGTCACGGATTTTGTGAGCGAGGGCCAATAATTGTGATTTATCCCGGTGAAATATGTTATCTTAATGTAACGCCCGATGACGTGCCTGAAATTATCGCCAGGACAATAAAGGGGAATGAAATTATTCCGCGGCTGCTTTACTTCGACTCTAGCACTGGCGAACGAGTTGTCCATGAACAGGAGATTCCATTCTACAAATACCAAACACGAGTTGTTTTTAGCGGTAACTTATGGGTTGATCCAACAAATATCAATGATTACATCGCCCTTGGTGGATACCAAGCATTAGCCAAGGTATTGCACGAGATGACGCCAGAAGAAGTGCTGGAAGAAGTGGTGAGTGCGAATTTACGTGGTCGTGGTGGTGGTGGCTTTCCCGCAGGTAGGAAATGGGAGTCCACGCGAAATGCTGCTGGCGAGCCCAAATATGTGATCGTCAACTGCGATGAAGGCGATCCCGGTGCATATATGGACCGGTCAATTATGGAAGGGAATCCACACAGGGTTCTTGAGGGCTTAACAATCGCGGCATACGCCATGGGCTCTCAGCAGGGATTCGTTTACGTGCGTCAGGAATATCCACTAGCAGTGAAGAATCTTGCTATTGCTCTCGGACAGGCGAGGGAATATGGGTTCCTGGGAAAAGGCATCCTGGGCTCGGAGTTCGAGTTTGATGTGACGGTGCACCGAGGTGCGGGCGCTTTTGTATCCGGCGAATCGAGTGCGTTAATGAATGCGATAGAAGGGAAAGTAGGCGAACCAAGACCTAAATATGTCCATACCTCGGACAGTGGCGTTTGGAACAAGCCGAGCAATTTGAATAATGTTGAGACATATGCAATTGTGCCATTGATAATAAAAAAAGGTGCCGATTGGTTCAACTCGATTGGAACGGAAGGCAGCAAGGGGACAAAGATATTCTCGCTTGTGGGCAAGGTGAACAATACAGGTTTAGTGGAAGTCCCTATGGGCACCACACTGAGGGACATAATATATAAGATCGGCGGTGGTATTCCAGGAGGGAAGAGATTCAAAGCTGTCCAAACCGGAGGACCATCAGGCGGTGTGATCCCGGAACGTCATCTTGACTCACCGGTGGATTTCGATGAACTCACGAAGTTGGGTTCTATGATGGGCTCGGGCGGTATGATCGTTATGGATGAGGATACTTGTATCGTGGATATATCGCGGTACTTCGTGGACTTCCTCTGTAATGAATCGTGTGGCAAATGCGTGCCCTGTCGTGAGGGTTTAAAGCGTATGCGTGAGATACTGAATGACATCGTTGCCGGCAAAGGCCGAGAGGGAGATATAGAACTGCTTAAAGAGATAGCGGATGTGATGAAGAGTGCATCACTATGCGCTCTGGGAAGAACAGCCGCGAATCCCGTTTTAAGCACCATACGGTATTTCAGTGACGAATATGAAGCGCATATAAAAGATGGAAGATGCCCTGCTCTGGTCTGCAAAGACCTGATTTCATATTATATAGAGCCCGAGAAGTGCACTGCATGCGGGCTCTGCAAGAAGAATTGTCCTGAGGGTGCGATAGAAGGCGATAAGCGTGTTATACACGTCATAGATCAGACAAAATGCATAAAGTGCGGTATTTGCTATGACGTTTGTCCCTCTAAGGTGGGTGCAGTGATGAAGATTTCGGGCGAGCCCGTTCCACCGCCTATTCCGGAAGCGGAAAGGGGGATAGAGCGGAGAAGGGAGAAGGGAGAAGGGAGAAGGGAGAAGGACAAAGGGGGGAGGGATGAGAGATGAAAATGGAGATTGACGGTATGGCGGTAGAGATCGAGGAGGGGAAGACAATATTAGAGGCTGCGCGAAGCATTGGCATTGATATCCCTACGTTATGTTATCATCCCGCGTTAGAGCCTCTTGGTGCTTGCAGGTTATGCTCAGTGGAGATAGAGAAACGAGGAAGAAAGAAGGTTGTCACTGCTTGTAATTATCCGGCTGAGGATGAATTGGTCGTAAGCACTAAGTCGCGGGGTATTATAGCGATAAGGAAGATGCTCCTGGAACTGTTGCTGGCTCGATGTCCGGAAGAAGGGCGGATACAAAGTCTGGCACTGGAATATGGCGTTGTAAAGCCGAGATTCGTGTTGGAAGATAAACGATGTATTCTTTGTGGATTGTGCACACGAGTTTGTAATGAGTTAGTAGGTGTATCAGCGATAAATGTTATAAGTCGTGGTGTAGAACGCGAAGTGGGTACACCGTACAAGGAGCTATCTGATGATTGCATCGGTTGTGGTTCATGTGCTCTTGTATGCCCCACGGAAGCAATAAAGCGGGAGAAGAATATATATCCGACTACGGCAGAGGACATAGCGGAACTAGAGGATAAATTCCTGGTGGGCGAACGTGATGAAGAACTGGGCGTTTACAACGCTATTACTGCCGGTAAGGCTGCTACGGGTGGTCAAGACGGTGGTATGGTTACGGCACTGCTCATTGCAGGTATTGAGCATAATATCTTTGATGCCGCACTTGTGGTGCAGCGAGCGGCGGGTTATAATGCGGAGTATGTCGTAGTTGATGATGTGGCTGGAATATTGAGTGCTAGCGGCACGAAATATCTGCGTGTGCCTATGATGTCTAAGCTTGAGGCAGCGCTGAAGGCGGGTAAGAGACGAATTGCAGTGGTTGGAACGCCATGTGAAGTAAGGGCAGTGCGGAAGCTGCAGCAACTGTGGGATTTGGAACGCGAATATCCGGGTGTTGAGCTGACCATATTGGGCTTGTTCTGCTTTGAGAGTTTCGATTACCTGGGTTTAAAAGCGTATACGAAGCGGACATTTGGCGTTGAGCTCGATAAAGCGGAAAAGACGCAGATAAGCAAAGGGAAATATGTCGTCACAGAGGGTGGTAAGGATTATTCATGCGATGTGCGAGAGATGGAGTCGGAGATACGGGAAGGCTGTGCGTTCTGCGATGATTTCGCGTCCCGGCTTGCCGACATCGCTATCGGCTCGGTTGGCAGTTCTGATGGATATTCCACGGTGATTGTGCGGTCAAAAGTAGGTAAGAAGCTGCTGGATGCTGCTGAGTTCACACGCGCTGAAGTGGATAAGAAAGAGATTGCGAAACTGGTAAAGTTTAAGAAACGGAATGCAGATAAGAATATCGGGAAGATTTTGGAGGGTGTGGTGACGTAAAAAGGGCAGGTAGAAAACCACGAGATTGCACGAGAGTGCACAGAGGGGAGAAAACGAACGATAATGCCTGAGATAGAATCGCTAGTAAATGATGGTATTTATGGCTGGTTTGCCTTGCGAGTGTTACGTTGAGAAGCGGTGGAGGGCAATATTAGAATACGGGATGATTTCTTCCAGAGTAAAATTGACTATCGCACGGCAGTTTCATCTTATCGAAAAAAAAAACGAAAAGATTTTATAGTAAGTTTATATATATTCCCTTAGAATAAAAGAAAAAGTAGGGTGATAATAAATGAGAGGGGAAAAAGTATTAGTTGGGATGTTGCTTACTTGCGCGGTGATTTTGCTTTCTACGGTAATCATGCCAATTGGCATAGCTAATGTGGAAGATACTTGTGTCGATATGTCATACTTTTGGCGCTAAATCCCATCACACTAAATATGCTGTGCATTTCGATACAAAAGATTACCCGGCGTATATGGAGGTATTCACATCTGATGGTAAGTCAACGAAGTACTATATCCATGATTCCTTTACAACGCCAAGTGTAGCTTCTACGGGCAAAATCGTCTATGACTCAGATGAAAGTGGCAACGGAGACATTTGGGTAATGAATGCTGATAGTAGTAATAAGGTCAGGTTGACCGACGATCCAGAACGTGAGTGTTTGCCTCGTTGGTCTCCCAATGGCAAAAGGATTGCCTATTGCAAGAAAGACAATGATGATCGAAATATGGCAGGATGACATATGGAATATAATTAGGCGACATTATAACGGTGGACCCTCTGAGTATACTTCGTACTACTGTGTAGCGACCATAAATTATATGCATTATTTTGCAGGTGCTGAGTTTCAGCAGGTATATCAAGCAGTTTTCTGGCCGGAATTCCATTGGGTCACTTGAAGTAACCCCTTATGGAGTGTACTTGCCGCTATACAAAGAGGATGTTTTTCCGCGGGAATACAAGGAGTATAAAGCAGGGAGAGATACGATATTTTGTTCAGCCTATATTGTGAATAACGATAATGTTGGCAAATTTGTGACGGTAATAGCAAACATATATACAACGAAAGTGTTTCCCTCTGCTCCAGCTCCAGACATACTCGTTCACACTGTTGAAAAGAAAAGATTTTTTATCCATCCCAATTCAGTGAAATGTGCTGTTTTTGAGGTGCCAATACCTGCTAGTGTTGAGCCAGGTACATATTGTGTTTATGTTGAGGCAAAAACGCCATTCTCTTGCACCGAGGGACAAATTGCACATAGGGAAGATGGATATCCTGCATGGGTAAAAATAACTACACCTACACCTCCTATTACAACCGAGACTTTCACAAACACCCTCGGCATGGAGTTCGTGCCGATACCCACAGGTGAATTTGAGATGGGCTCGCCGGATGATGAAGCAGATAGGGATAATGATGAAGGGCCAGTCCATCATGTAACGATCGAGAATCCGTTCTACATGGGCAGATATGAGGTCACGCAGAAGCAGTGGCATGCGATTATGGGCGATAATCCTTCCCATTTCACGGGTGACGACAACCTGCCTGTTGCGCACGTTTCATGGAATGATGTGCGGGAATTTATCAAGGAGCTCAATGATAAAGAAGGCACAGACAAGTACCGGCTGCCGTCTGAGGCGGAATGGGAATATGCATGTCGGGCTGGCATGGCACCACCACAAGATATTCATTCGGGGATTCGGAATCGGAACTTGGCGATCTTCGAGGATGTAGGGTCGAGCGTTGCAAAGAGGAGATAGTTGCATGCCGCTACTGGTGGAATAGTGTATTCCGATGGTGACGGTGGGTGTTTTTAATATTAACACGTGAAGGTACCGCGAGAAGGAAACGGGCAAAATTCTGCTTGAAATGCTGTGAACAAACAGACGAACTCTTCGATTCATTATGTGAAGACTGCTTCAAGCAAGCGATAAAGTTGATTGAAACCACAGGGATAAGCGTAAGTATATGCAAGACTTGTTTGTGGCGGTTACTTTAAAGGCACTGAGAGAACGAGCATAGATGCTGTTGTGACAGATACGATAAGGAAAGAGAAAATTCTAACTCCGCGATTTATTTGTAGGACCGCCTAAGTTCTTTTAGATCGTAGGGGTTTTGTTATTACACAATAAGCATGGTTTAATGCGATTTCTTGCGCTCGATGTGCATGTGTTGCAGAAATCAATTTTACTCTTCCTGGTTTTCTGAATTGGCAAACGACACGCTCACCTTCTATCGCATCTCCAGGATGATAATATGAAGGCATTATTTCGTCTCCTCCAACTTTCCTGCCTTTATTAGCTCTTCCACGGCCTGCATCGTTATCTTCAAATCAAGTCCGAGTGTATCTGCTACGATGTCAGGATAAATAGATTCGCCTTCGTGTTCATCATAATATCTCTGTATCGCCTCTTTTGCCTCTTCCTCTGTCGTTTCCTTTACTTCTACAATCCTAACGCTCACAGGTAATGACGTTATGTTTCTCTCAAGATTGTCAACCTTACTCATCAATATAGAAATATCTAACCTTAACATATCGATTATTTCGGTGAATTCTTCGTTCTTTCTATATAATTCTTTAGTTCCAAGAGGCTCTGTCGCCATTGTTACTTTCTTATGGGTAACTATTCCTCTCGTTGTCGCTTCTTCCATTTCATACGCCTCTTTTTTCTATCTATAATAGCATATATAAATGTATGGTAGTTATTAAAGTATGTAGAGTCCCGGAATTATTAAGCTTTTATGGGTTCATGGAATAAAAATTAAATTTATAAAGCAATACGCTACTTTAAATCTGTGTTAATCTGCGTTAATCGGTGTCTTAAAAATCATTGGAAAATGATACCGTTCTGGTAAATTATTATTCGTGAGTTGGTCGGCATTTGTTATCACGGTTTAAATTTTGGTTTACCCCGTTAAAAAGCTTTTATTGTCTATCCTTTTTCTTCGCCACCCGCCATAAAAGAAAGCGTTATTTTCCTCATTTCCAAAAATCCTTCTCAACGCTTATTTCATATTCCCGAGAAGGGGACACGGTATCAAGAAATTGAAAAATCGTATCTGAATACATCCCTTTGCATATAGGTGTTATTGTCATATCCATAGCTTATTGTGCATATGCGTTTTCACCCACATCAATAGCTATCGTTTTGCTCAGCCCTTCTCTTTTTTTGATTGTCTCCTTTAATAATCATTCAAATAGTATAAACATATAGATAAAATAAAGCGATGAAAAATAAGTCGAACATACATGCCGTAACCGTATTTATCATGCTTTTGCTGCTCATTTCGCCGATTACCGGTGCTAGACACGCGGCTTATTCGGCGGCAGTTGCAAGCGATGAAGGCATCCATTCTTTCTTCTCTGACGTCATCAGGGATGCGGGAATCTGCCTGGACATGTTTGTTGACGAAAGCTCAGATGCGGATACTCGTGCATCCGCTCTCGAATCGGGGATCAAACTAGCAGCAGAAGAAAGCAGGTACTATGCTGTTAAAGGATTTGAAACTAATGTGTCGCGAGTGGTGCAGCCATTTAGCGCTCCATCAGGCGGTGTGAAACAACTAACCAGATATCAGTTGGTTTTCCTAACTAACTATGAGCTACTAAAGAACGAAAGTGATTCTTCCGCTTATGTGGAAGCGCGAACGGCAATTGTAAACATGAGGTCAGGAGCAGATGTGATAAATGGCTCTTTGGACCAAATTGAGCTAATAGAACTATGGCACGGAACGTCAAAACTCTTTTTTAACGTATCCTATTTGAGAGAAAGACTAATTGACGTCTATGCGCTTATAGACCATTACGAACGGTTACTAGAGCAGTGTAAAGTCGAAGCACATGCACTTGAGGAAGACATGCTCATGGTGGTTGTCTCAGACGAGCACCCGCTCTTGTATAAAGAAATAACGATATACGTGTATGCAAAGAATATCACCTCTCTTTCTCTTTTTATTGACAATGAGACCCATAATCTAAAAAATCAAACAAGCGAACCGAGGAAGAAACACCGCTTTGAACACCCCGGTAAACATGATATTTATGCGGAAGGAACAACGGTTGATGGCAAAAGCATAACGTCTAACATCGTAAAAGTTGATGTGAGCAAAATACCTTCTTTTATTGTCCTTTCGTCACAGTATTCGGCGTTGTTGAACGAGAGCGTAAAAATAACCGGTCTCATTCTTGATTATTATGACATGCCTCTGCACGCGGCAAATGTGACTGTTAAAGCGGGCGGGGAAGAAACGGTAACAAACGATAGAAGAGGTCGTTTCGTGTTCTATGGTACAAGAAGTTCAGAAGGGTACCTGAATGTCTCTGCATTCTATCCCGGAAACGGTATTTATAAGAGCAGCAGTGCGGATTTATCCATCTTCTTCTCTCGTTTTCCGATCTCGCTTCAGATCGCTGCGGATAAGACGAATATCAATGTTAACGAGACGGTAAAATTCATGGGTTCCGTTTCTGGCATAAGCACAAACTATACTATCCCGCTTTCCATATTTGTTAACGATCAAGGCGAGGAGACAATTACCGCAGAGAAGGATTTTGAGTTCCCTTTGCCCTTTTCTCAATCCGGGACATACACGGTCTATGTCCTTTTTTCGGGGGATTCTTTCTTTAATGATGTGACGTCAAACGTGGTGACGATTACTGTTACAGAAGAGGCGGCTGTTGCTGGTGTTACGCTAATAGAAGAGAGAACAGCTAATACTTTTGAATCCCTTTGGCTTATTGCCAATCCGAGGTCGTATCGGTTTAGCATGGATGCGGGATTAGAAGAAGAGCTGAAAGGAGGAATTATACCGGAGAGAATGAAGCAAGAATTCGAGAGCAAAGGTATACCTCTTTCTGAGTCGGCGACAATAAGAAAAGAGAAAGAGGGGGAATGGGTAATTTCAGATGGAGCTAATTCCTTTGTCATAGGGACAGATGCAAACCTAAACATTTACCGGGAAATTAATATAGTATTTTATTTATTACTTCTCCTTGTTGCAATTGTTTCATTCTTTATAGGTTTGTATGCACGAGCGATAAAGAAAAAAATGCCTCTTGCTTTACTGTTTACCGGCATCTATGCACGCACATTTAAGAGGATGATCTCCGCCTTGCGTGAGATAAGGGCTGCGAAACGGAAAAATAAGGCCGTTGGGGCACAAGAAAAGAAAATATCAGAAACGGCAAATGCAGAGGTTTCTGGTGCAAGTCATAGAACTAGAATCCCTGTTTTTCGGGCTAAAATTATTGCGCCGCTATTATTACTCCTTATGAACTTCTATGCTTATATTTTAAAGCGGAATAACCACAGCACAAAGGAGAAAGAAGCTGAGCAGGGCAATGAGTCGGCGGAAAAAACGGGAATAGCCGTAACGAACGAAGAAGTAGGAAAAGGGACAAATGCAGAAGTTCCGGAAGTGAAAAAACTGGAAGACTTTGACCTTGGAGGAGCTTACAGACTGCTCTTTGACGCGACCATCACTCAATATGATTTAGGGAAGAGCTTAACGCCAAGAGAACTCTCAGAAATAATAAATGATGCCAATGAACCTTTTACTGACATATTTAAGGACGTAACAGCGATACACGAAAGAGTTTTTTATGGCTGTATGGGGCCTGTAGAAGGCGAAGAAGAGCGTTATTTTAACGAGATAGGTGATATTTTAAGATATTTTAAGGAGTAAGTGAGTAAGTGAGTGAGTGATTGTAAGCGATGAGGTACGTGTATCTTTTTTTAGTCTTTGCTGGTCTCTTCTTACTTATTGTTCCAATCGCGGTCCCGGTGATAAAGACATCTGCTGATTTCAGCATGTTCAACACGGGCTGGTCAGGCTGTTCGGAATTTGCAACGGTTTTGGCAGACCGGGGCAAACTTGTTCCAATATTGTATCCCTATAATTCCTTTGATTTGAAAGAGGAAAACATTTTGATTGTTGTGGGACCGGATATAAGTTTCTCGTCACTTGAGATAGAAGAAGTAAGTAAATTCCTTGACAGAGGAGGGACTCTTTTCCTCGCAGATGATTTCGGAACTGCAAATAGCCTTATCTCTGGATTGGGACTAAAAGGATCGTTTTATGATAAACCTCTGGGCGATATATTCTACGATAAGAGCGCTGATTTTCCGGTCGTTGCACGAATAGAAGACCCGGAACTCTCTTATGGTGTAGAAAAGCTCGTCTTGAATATCCCTTCGGTCATTACAGGCTTAGAAGGCGAAGCCTTCTCTTCCAAAGTCAGTGTAGTAGGAGGAAAGAGGAAGAGTTATCCAATTATGGCGGAGACGAAATACGGCGCGGGGAGAGTAATCCTGCTCTCAGACCCTGACATACTAATAAACGACATGATGTCAGAGAACAGGGACTTTATCGTGAATCTCGTGACATATCTCGGCTCAGACTCATTCTATTTTGATGACGCACACCATCCGGATTTCAATCCCTATTCTGCTGCAACTGTTTACATACAACGAGAACTTGATCCAGAAAAAGCATTCATGGTTTTCGCGTTCGTTGCAGCGTTACTGGTAGTTATAGAAACGGGGCTTTTTCGTTTATTTGCTCGCTCTATCGTGCGATTTTCTGTTTCCCGCATCTACTATCCATTTCTTTATACTCTTTGCAGGCATATTCCTAGGTTATCCGGGGTTATACAAAATACTCTAATGCCTGCACGTAGTGATAAGGATATGTTTGATGATCTACCAGAGGGAGTAGATATAAAAATACTTAAGCGAATAATAAAAGAAATAAGAACAGGATCAAAATATGACGCCGGTCATGAACAACGAAAAGGGAAGAGAATTTATAGAAAGACTAAAAGCAGAAATTGGTAAGGTAACGGTCGGGATGGACGAGGTTATAGAGCTGCTTGCTGTTGCTATGCTTTCTGGTGGGCACATTTCTCTCGAAGGAATTCCCGGTGTTGCAAAGACAACAGTTGCAAAGGCGTTCGCCAGTGCTATGGGCTTATCCTTTTCTCGCATTCAACTAACTCCTGACTTGATGCCCGCGGATGTTGTAGGGAGTGTATTTTATGACCGAAAGGAGATGGAATTCACAGTAAGGAAAGGTCCGATATTTGCTAATATCCTATTAGCTGATGAAATAAATAGGGCTACACCAAAAACGCAATCCGCACTGCTAGAAGCGATGCAAGAGCGTCAGGTCACAATAGAAGGGACTACTCATTCTCTACCCCTTCCGTTTATCACAATAGCAACCATGAATCCTGTTGAGACCGAAGGAGTTTACAATTTGCCTGAGGCTCAGCTTGATCGGTTCATGATGAAAGTTCAAGTCGGATACCTTGACAGGACTAATGAACTACTTTTACTGAGAAGGAAGGAAAAGGGCGAGTTCAAGACCGCGGAGCGAATAATAGACCAAAATGAAATTCTTTTGTTAATGAAGAATGTGCGAGAGATTAAAGCAAGTGAAGCTATCCTCAATTACATATACGCGATTTTGGCGAGAACGAGAAATGATGAACGTGTTTTGCTGGGTGCGAGTCCGAGAGCTTCTGAACAGTTATTATTTAGTTCTAAATCCCTGGCATTCCTGAGAGGCCGCGAGTATGTTATACCTGATGATATAAAAGAACTGGCATTGTACGTCTTGAGTCATCGGATTTTAATAAAGGCCGAACATGAGATAGAGGGGTTTAAGAGTGTGGAGTTAGTAAAGGAGATTTTGGATGATGTCGAGGTCCCGAAATAGACAAAAATGAAGCGCGAAGATGTCTTGTTGCTCCTAATCTCACTCCTTTTTGTCCAGGGCTATCTATTCAGAAATGTTTTCCCCGCTTTGTTTGCATCTCTGATATTACTATATCTTACATATCTTCATCTGGAGTTTTCACCGGCGATCGAATCAGAACGTCAAATAGCGCGTAAGTTAAAGGATGCAGAACGCGTAAAAACGAAGCTGAGACTGAAGAATCTTAGCAATAAGAGATTGACACTGGATATTTTTGAGCTTTTACCTCCCGGCTTTAATGCGGAAACACCTGCACTTATTCTGCTTGAAGGCGAGGAACGGGAAGTCGAGTATTTTATCACACCCGTGAGAGGGATATTCAAATTACGGAATCCTACGATACGGGCAACGGATACACGCGGTTTATATTATGCCGACTTTTTGCCCGATTCCGAATCGAAGAAAGAAGTGGAAGTGTATCCGAACTTAGACAAGATAAGGGAAGAGAGTAAAGCGGGAGAAACGTTACAGTTCACAAAAGCATATAGCGCCTTATTCGGCATACAGACGCTGGAATTGGACACGTTGCGTGAGTTTCAGCCGGGCGATGAGCAGCGGCATATCGACTGGAAGGCCACGACCCGGCTTGGCGAATTGATAGTAAAAGAGTTCTTGAAGGAGACGAAAGGAGATGTATACATCGTTTTAGATGCAGGTAAGGAGATGAGGAAGGGTATAAAGAGCTCAAAGATAGATTTTGCAACTACTCTAACGCTTCAACTTGCCTATGCGCTAAGAAAAAGCAGGTTGGGATTGATAGTATATGATGATTATGGGATTAAGCGGATAGAAGCGGCGAGAACTAAAGGCAGTGAGCATGTGGAGCAGATAGCGAGATCACTGAACATAGGAACGATACCTACAACTCTTATGGGACTTAAGTTGTCCTTACCAGAGAAGGGTTTAAGGATAAAAGAAGAGAGCAGGGCGTTTATCAGTAAGATATTGCCGATTGTGAAGGGCAGAAGGAGTTCCGCCACCAGTTTGGTGGAGGCGGTAAGCTCTTTACCCGCTACCGCTTTTTTAATCTTCATTGCAGATATAACGACAAATACGAGTGAGCTGATAAAGGTTCTACTGGACTTGAGGAAAAGGCATGAGATTATACTCCTGTCTCCCAATCCCATTTTGTTTTACGATGCTGATAGTCCGGACAGAGAGACACTTATATGGCTCTATGAACGCTATAAAGAACGAGAAGAGATTATAAAGAAACTAAACGGTATAGTGCCCACATTTGATTTGGGCTATTCCGACCTTTTGGATACTATTAGGGGTGGGTTTGGATGATAATGATTGTGATAGCAGTGATTGCCGCGGCAGTGGGAGGGCTAATAGCAGGGCTAAAGGTACCTTTGTTATTTCTACCTTTTCTTTTCTTCGCTAAAGAGAAGAAGAAGAAGGACATATTCCTGCTCTTATTCCTCCTTTATGCTCTGGCTATTGGTTATGAATTTGAGATAGCGAACATATATAGCACGGATTTGCCTCTGGTGCTCTGTGTAGTGATACCGCAATTGCTACTGCTTGATTCAGGATTAAAGGACGAGCATCCGAATTTCGCTAAGCCGAAAATAATTGTCATCAGTATCATTAGCGCTTTTTTTTTCGGCTGGCTTGTGAAAGAGGTATTTGTTGGTGCCGTATTGATTGCCCTTGCTTTTGAGTTCTCAGGTGAGAACGCGCGTAGAGGCATTTTCGCTGCCGTTAGCAGTCTCGCATTGCTTATTGGCGCGCTTGCTCTTGCGCAAGGAATGCTGAATTTGGAGGGCGGAGCGGCAACGCAGGTGGTCTTCATAGCGGCTTTTAGCACTCTTAC
Source organism: uncultured Halobacteria archaeon (assembly GCA_964578735.1). Classification (GTDB taxonomy): domain Archaea; phylum Halobacteriota; class Syntropharchaeia; order Alkanophagales; family Methanospirareceae; genus Methanophaga. The sequence goes on from CAZOEM010000016.1 coordinate 15,602, forward strand.
CGCACTGCTATTTTTCCGGACAAGTGTAGACCGGCAGGAATTTGGCGCCTGGATCACAAACAAAAGCAAAAAGAGATAGGGGAACTCCCTGTAAATAATTTATCAATTTCGATAATTATCATAGACACAGATTTCACAGATTTACACAGACGCTACTGTCCTAAAAAAATATTAAGTTTTTACGGGTTCATAGAATCAAAATTAAATTTATAAAGCAATACGCTACTTTAAATCTGTGTTAATCTGCGTTAA
>CAZOEM010000017.1:0-15839 GCA_964578735.1 uncultured Halobacteria archaeon
GAGATCAAATCACTTGAAGAAAAAGGTAAGAATTTTAGAAGGGAGTAAAGCAAGGATTGAGAAGCATAATGCTGGCCTTTCATTGATAGCCGCTGAATTGATTACCTGTTAGAATGTTTAGAAGAGAGCGGCGATAGGCAAAAGCGAAAGGCGAAGAAAACGAGCGAGTATGCATCCCCAAGCCGCTTCGCTTCAGATGCAATAAAATAAAAAAGAGGAAAGAAACAAACCTCTTCTATTCCATTAGTTTCTTAAGTGGTGGTATTATCCGAGGATACCCAACGGCCATCATGTGACATCCGGCAGCCGGTGTACCTTTCAGATGCTCCAGGAACCCGGTAAAGAACTCTACGTTAACCCGATCAACCTCTTCCTTCTTCTTCTCCTTGTCCTTTATCGCTTTCGTCGCCCTCATAGACTCCAGATAAGCAGGTGGCACATCCACACCCGCGACATATTTATCGAAGAAATCCGCCTGTCCGAAAGTCCTTGCCGGAAATATCCCTACCAGTACTGGGACGTCTACTTTACCCAACTCGTCAAAGAACTTATCCAGAACGTCAGTGTAGTAAACGACCTGAGTTTGTAGGTATTCCACGCCGGCATTTATCTTCCTCTTCACTTTTCCTACTTCCGCCTTCAAGTGTGCTGCGCCAGGTGCCGCAGCGCCGCCTACATGCAGCTTTGGCGGGTTATGTATTTCATTGCCACCAAGGTCTTTCCCCTCGTCCACCATCGTCCGTATCAGCTTTATAAGCGTGGTTGAGTCCAGATCGAATACAGGCTTTGCATCCGGAGTATCACCCAAAGATACGTGGTCGCCCGCTAACGCTAAGATATTCTTCAGTCCTAAGGCACCAGCGCCAAGCACGTCTGATAGAAGCGCCATACGATTCCTGTCGGCGCACCTCAACTGGTAAACGCATTCCATACCCGTCTCTTTCTGGATCAGATATGACGCCGCCATGCTGTTAACATAAGCGAAACTCTGCGGATTGTCCGTCACGTTACATGCCACTACCATACCCACCAACTCTCTTGCCATCTCGATCGGCTCGTTGACGTCAGCCGCTTTCTCCGGTTCTAACTCGCCGGTGAAGACGTACTCCCCCTCCTTCAACTCTCTCATCAAATCACTATAAACTTCGTCGCCCATTTTTTTTATTTCCCTCCTTTACTCATCCAGCTTTGGCTTCGGACCGAAAGTAACAGCCATCATTCCCTTCATAGCATCTATAGCAGCAGCCGCACCAATCTTTACTGGCTCTTCCATCTCGAACAGACGCGGTCTCTTCGTTTTACTCCATTGATGTGGGTCTCTCATCTCCTCAAATTTGTCGAGCTCACCAAGTTTCTCCATTCGCTCATATATCTTCACCCAGGCGCAGTCCTTATTCTCGTCTATTTCACATTTATTCCCCTCTCGTACACCACCACAAGGACCGTTCATCAATCCCTTTCCGCACGAAGTCAAAGGACAGATACCCGCGGTTTTGCCTAATTCACACATACCACAGGACTGACATGTCTCCTTGAGATGGATAGGTCCACCACCAACATTCCCTATTGTATCGTTTGCCGGTATTACGGACTTCGAAATACCCATTTTATCGTCCATGTATTCAGTCACTATTTGCACACCCTCACCACAACTCATTAGTAAAAGAGCATCGCGATTCTCAAGCTCTTTTCTGTTCTTTTCCAGAAATACCCCACTCTTATCAATTTCACAAGCTTGAATACTGAACGGCAGGGGCATTTTGAAGACATCCTTCCCTTCTTTCGTAAGTTTCTCCGCCATCTCATTTACCGCTTTTTTATCGCCTGTACGATAGAACGTAGCACATCCGCCACAACCCATTACTACTACCTTCTGTTTACCCTCGAGATAACCCAAAATCTCTTCCATAGGCTTTTGCTCTTGCGCAATCATATTATATAACCTCCATTAATTATCTGGAGAACCGGAAGCTATATAAAAGTTTCTGTTTTTACGCCCTATACTACAAATTCGGATTCATGTAAAGTAAACTGAGACAACCATGTACGTTCCCACCTGCACCATAATAACCCCAGCTATCCGTTTAATAACCAAACTGTACTTATTAAGCGGTTTTAATGTGAAGTGCGGAATATATGCAAGTAGAAGTAGAGGTATCCCCAACCCAAGCGAGTAGATAGCTAAAAGAATGCCACCGTAGAGCATGCTGCCCGCCACAGCCACCATCGCAAGTATCACAGCCAGTATGGGACCGACACAGGGAATCCAGATAATGCCCAGCGAAAAACCGAACATAAAACCACCCACGGTACTTCCCGCGTTTGTAGCAGAAAACCTTCTGCTTATCCTGGTGTTTGGTATAATCATGCGGATCTTTTGCTCTATCTCATCAAAAATCATGTAGTATCCAAGGAATATGACCACAACCCCCGCTATGGTATAAAGCATAGTTTGATATTGGTTAAATACATATCCAAAGGCAGAAGTAAGCACACCCATCATAGTAAACGAAGTGGTCAGTCCGATAACGATTGTAACGGGTACATATTTGCCCGATTTAGTCGAATATGCCGCGATTAGCGGGAGCACTGGGAGTATACAAGGTGAGAAAACGCTTAATATACCCGCCGATAAGGCGATAAGTGGTAGCGGAACATCAATCATTTTACATATCTCCTCCGGGTCCAAAGCCCGCAGATAAAGAGCGCTATCAGTGCGGTCACCACACCAAATCCGGGTGTCTGCTTTTGTGTTGTTTTTTGTGTTGTTTTTTGTGTCGTTTGCGGCGAACCAGCTAATACAAGTGCCTTCTGCATCTCTTGCACCAGCGTATAGGCATCGCGGTAGCCAACTGTACGATATACCTCTTCTCCCTGCGAGTTCGTGAACACAATTGCTGGGATGTAGCGAATACCATATTGCCTATCAAGCCCTCCTGAGCCGATAATGGGGACGAAATTATTTGACATGTTAATTATCCGTGTATCGACAAGTTCATCTGCCAGCTTTGCGCACGCAGGGCATCTATCGCTAGAGAAGAGTATCATTGTTGGCCTGTTTTGGGACTTTGCAATTTGCATACCCTCTTGATCCTGCCATGCTATTTCCAATTGCGCATTCACGCCCACAGCCGCAAACATCGCTATGATCAGTGCGGCGAAAACGAGTGCGGTTACCCTTCTTCTGATTTCTATTACCCCCTTTATGTACTGCATCTTTTTCTTTATCTGTATAGTATATATAGGATAAGTTTAACAAGGTTAATGGTATAAGGAGAGATAAAGACCATGACACTACCTCTGCCGGATGTGCAAGCGGGCAGTCCCGACATAAAGATAAACTTGACGCGGGTGGGAGTAAATAACGTGAAGAAATTGGTAGAGGTAGCGAGGCCAAACGGGAAAAGGCCGGTAATCCTCATATCTGAGTTCTATATCTATGTGGACCTTCCAAGCGATATAAAAGGGGCAAACCTGTCAAGAAATTTCGAGGCTATGTACGAAGTACTGGAAGAAGCGCTTAACATGCCTATATACGAGGTGGAGGAATTATGTAGCGAAGTAGCGCGGAGGGTGCTCCAGCTTCACGAATACGCTTCTACCGCCGAAGTAGGGATGAAAAGCGAATATATGCTAAAAAGAAGAACGCCTGTGATGAAGATTTCCTGCCAGGAGCCTGCAACTATCTTCGCAGAGGCAAGAGCTTTTCGCAACGATAAGAACGACGTGAGAATAAAGAAAACAGTAGGCGCAGAGATTGTTGGGATAACTACCTGCCCCTGTGCGCAGGAACTAATGAGGGATAAAGCCGCGGAAGAGTTAAAGAAGCGGGGGTTGGCAAAAGCGGATGTGGCCACTTTTTTGCATGCTATGCCGATAGCAACACATAACCAGAGAGGTAGAGGTATAATATCCCTGGAAGTGGAAGACAATATAAAACTACCTCTGAGTCGGATAATAAACATAATAGAGCAATCAATGAGTGCAAAAACATACGAAATCTTGAAACGGCCGGATGAAGCGGAAGTCGTTGCAACTGCGCATAGAAACCCCATGTTTGTTGAAGATTGTGTTAGGGCGATGGCGAAGCGAGTGGTAGAGACATTTAATGAGCTCCCTGATGACTCTACCGTTACCATAAAGCAGATAAACGAGGAGAGTATCCATCAGCACGATGCTGTTGCGGAGCGAATTGCATCTATCGGCGATCTGCGCAGGGAGCTAAAAGAAAGCGATGCCGGGGTGGCCTAGTTGGTTAGGGCGCTGAACTCATAATTCAGAGGTCGCGGGTCCGAACCCCGCCCCCGGCATAAATAAATGCAAAATGCAAAATGAAAAGTGCAAAAGTCAAAGTTCAAGCAATAAGGTGTGCTATTTACATTTTTCAATTTACATTATGCATTTTGCAATAAATAGCCCAAAATACGCAGGATTTTGGGCTATTTCTCTTTCTCCTTCACAAAAATCGTATCCCCTTCCTTCAGCTTGCTGAGGAAAGACATAACTGTAGGCGTGAGTGACGGGAATGAGAGAACCATATTGGCACCATCGAAGGACTCGCCCGTGGGGCCGTATTCTTTGCTGTCATCCAATCGTATACCCATTATCCCGCGGGTCGCTCGGGACATGTTTGTAACGCCAAGGATGCCCTTTTTAACCCCCCCTTTTGGCAAATTCTCCGGCAATAGTGTCCCTGCTTCATCGGAACTGCCCTGAAATAAAACTAGCATACCGGGAACGCTGAAATGCACAATTAGCTTCCCTATTGGCCGGTTAATCAATCCCGTAACCTTCTTGAAATACCTAAGAGTCCGTGGTGCTTCTTTATGAAATAATTCCACCTCTAGCACCGCCTCACTTTTGACACCAACTGTTCTTACCGAACCCATATTCATAATATCCATTGTCAACGCTGGTGACTGGTCTACAACTACCGCGTCATCGTCACTATTCCCTTCTCTCACCTGCTCAATGTTTTCACGCTCAAAAAACTCTTCCACTTCCTTTTGGGTATGCCCCACCATCATCATCCACTTCGGCTCGGTCATGGTGTAAATAGTATCGCCCTGCTTTGCATAATCTATCAAGTCCCCGCCCTGGATTATCTCGCCAAACACGTTATGGGATGTGTGCGGTAGTCGGTTCCCCTTATATGCATAAACTTTCCCCTTCTCAGTCCCTTCATTCCTTACCGTCAGGTAATATTTCGACCGATACCGAATATTCTCAATGGGTAAACTAAGCTCCTTTAGTGATTCCGAAGCCAAATAGGTATGTGTATAATCATCTATGTTGAAGATACCATCTCGCGTGAGAGATAAGAAGTGTTCACTAGACATCGGTGCTTCTTGAAGGAGTTTTACTTTTGCATAGGTGAATATCTCCCGCCCTTCTTCTATCTCAGTATTCAAGTCAGTGGTGACGAAGCCAACTCTCTCCGCCTTTGTTACGATGGGGTTTATCTCCCCTATTTCATCACCTTCGTCCAAATCAGCGACAATATGCCGTCCCCTCGTTAGTCGTCCAATTACGGCATCCGAGCCGGTACCATAAGCAGCTTCATGCGCTCGCTTACTTATCATAAGGTAGGTCATGGAGGGGTCAAAGCCGCCGAATCCAAAGAAGACATCCCACTTCTTGTAGCTATGCTCGCTTTTTTCAACACTTAGGTTTGACTTAAACGGTCCAATAGCAGTTACATCCGCACTCTTCCATCCTATCCCGCCGCTTTCACCACACAACTTATTATAAACATCAAGGAAAAAAGAGATAGCTTTTGTATCTTTTTCGCTAACTATCTTTACCCTCGCCTCACCTTTCGCCGTCTTCAATGAGAATTCATTTTTCAATTCGCCTCGCTCTTTCTCGGAGATAACCCCTATTATACTGCCTTGCCGATATGCCCCATCTAACTCTTCGATAATGTCACCTAACCTCTTGCTTCTGACTTCTTGAGGTTCGCCATTAAAAGTAATTTTCATAATAATACATTTAGTGTGAAGATAATTCTTAAAGTTTTCCTTTTTAGTTCTTATCTATGGTAAACTTGAAGAGAGAAACGGCGAAGATAAAAGTCAAAGTAAAGCAAATAGTCAAGAACTTACCCTTACCTGCATATCAGACGGAAGACGCCTCAGGCTTAGATTTATATGCTGCTATTGTGGATTCTATCCTCATTCAACCCGGCGAGATAAAGCTTATACCCGCGGGTATAATGCTGTCTATACCGTCTGGTTATGAGGGTCAAATTAGACCAAGAAGCGGCATAGCCTTAAAGTACGGGATTACCGTCTTTAATACTCCCGGGACTATTGATTCCGATTACCGTGGGGAGGTGAATATTATCCTTATCAATATGGGCAAGCAAACCTTCCGGATTAATCGTGGCGATCGCATTGCACAGCTTGTCTTCAATCGCGTAATAAAAGCGGAATTTGAGTTGGCGGAAGAGTTGGATGAAACCCCGCGGAATGAAGGCGGACTTGGGCATACGGGGAATTAAAGATAGTGCCTAACAGCTTTATAATCTTTCAAACCTTCACCTAAAGAGGATGCTAAGATAAGATAAGATAAGATAAAATGAAAGTGGAATTGCTTAGAGTAACAGAAGGAGGAATAAGTCTGGTTGCCGAAGCATCGAAGGTAAGCGGTGTTTCTTCGACACGAGGCGAAAAAGAGATAATAGCGCTAAATACCAATAACGATTATTCTTCGGTGCTTGAACATGTCTATTTCACCTTTGACATATCTGAGATAAGCGTCGCTCTCAGTAGAGAACTCTTAGAGCACCGGATTGCCAGCCACACTGCGAGAAGCACGAGGTATATAGAAGAAAAGGGGTTTAGCTACTATATTCCGGAAGAGTTAGAGCGGGAAGGTGCGGCAGCGGCAATTTACCGTGATGCTATGGCAAGTGCTAATGCGGCATACACAAAGTTGAGAGAGCTCGACATTGCGAGAGAACAGGCGCGATATGTTTTACCTCTAGCTTTGCATACCCATTATGTGGTAACGATGAATGTTCGCAGCTTGATAAACTTTTTCATGCTCCGGCTATGCGTGAGAGCGGCACCGGAAATCCGTGCGCTGGCTATGCGCATGTATAAGATATGTATGGAGGAATACCCTCTTATTTTCTCAGCAGTGTGGTGCCGGGGATTCACACTTGGTGTATGCCCCGAGAATGAAGTCAGACCAAAAGAATGCCCATTCAAAGGGATATTACCAGAGAAGCGTGAAATAAAGGCTAAATTTGAGCTGCAAGCGAAGAGGATAATAGAGAAGGAACTGGCCACATACAAAAAAAAGCTGATACTTTTATAAAGTCATAAAATCCTCTTTAAATGAAGATGGGAGAACTCGTGCGAATAGTAGAAGAAGGAGATGTGGCGTATAATAATCCGATAGTGCTAGAGGGGCTGCCGGATGTGGGGTTGGTGGGCACCATTGCAGCTTCTTACGCTGTGGAGAAGATGGGCTATAAGGAAATAGGTTATATCGAATCAGATTTGTTCCCGCCTGTTATGGTAATACACAAGGGCAAATTGAAGAGCCCTTTTAGAATATATGGCAATGAAAGCGTAGTAATCGTGTTATCCGAAGTTGCGATACCGCCAAATGCTATTTATCCGCTGACAGAGGCTTTAGCCGATTGGTTCAAGAGTATTAACGCTAAACTCGTTATCTCTATAACCGGGCTGCCCGCGAAGGACAGGATGGATATAGAGAAGCCGGAAGTGTTCGCCGTTGGTAACAACGAAGAAGCGATGAAGAAGCTGGCGGATAAGCAGGTGGATATACTGGAGGAGGGTTTTATCGCCGGGACATACGCAATAATGCAACGGGAATGCAGCAAGAAGGATTTGAGTGCTATTTCCTTGCTTGCTCAGTGCTACCCCGTATATCCGGACCCTGGTGCGGCAGCATCGGCAATAGAAGCACTTGAGAAATTCTTAGAATTAGGCTTAGATGTGGCTGAGTTAAATGAACGGGCAGAGGAAATAAAACTAAAAGCGCGAGACCTTATGCGACAAACAGCGCTATCTGCCCCGGAGATGCAAAAGGAGGTGGAGCAGGACATGCCCATCATGTATCAGTAAGTATGGTATGAAAGGATGAAATAAAAATTTAGTAACAATATAACTTCATATTATTATGGGAGGTGGGAGAAAGGCACGGAAATGGGGATAGAAAGAGGGATAGCAAAGGCGATGTGGGGATATGATGGCAATTTAGAGCCATTATACGACGTAGAAGATAAAGGGGCTGAGATACTTGTTACTTTTGACTTGCCCCGCGTGAGGAAAGAAGACGTAGTGATAACTACAACAGCGGATACCGTAGAGATAATAGCGAAGATGAGCAATACCGTTTGCTGGGAGCGGTGGGGTGGTATCCAAAAGCGAATATCATTTCAGGCATTCAAGAAGCAGATACGGTTTCCGGTGCAGATAGACCCGGAAAAAGCAACTGCTTCTTTTAAAAATGGTATTCTCAGTATCAATTTACCTAAAATGAGAAGAGAAGTATTGATAGGTATAGACTAAAACTTTTGTGTTGTATATAAAGTATAAATTCCACCTATTTAAGACGCAGATTTACACGGACTTAATTTCTTCTGCGTTAATCAGTGTTAATCTGTGTCAATAATTAATTTTGGTTGGCTATTATGCTTTTTTGTGAGTACACCGAATAACGGACCGCTAAACAACATTCATAGAAAAGCCTAACCACCTCGCAGAATGAGTAATCATGCCAATTGAGATGACGTCAACGCCAGTAGAAGCGAATTCTTTTATGTTATCCATATCAATCCCGCCGGAAGCCTCCACAATCACCCTGTCACGAACTGCTCGCTCGTTCAGCAACTTTACGCACGTCCGTACTTCCGCTGCCGACATGTTATCCAGCATAATTATGTCAACATCCAATTCCGCTACGCTTAGTGCATCCTCTACACTCTCCACCTCCACTTCGATTTTTCTTGTAAAACTGACCTTCTCTTTTGCCCGTTTTACAGCGCTATCCAGCCCCATCAGCTTTATATGATTGTCTTTTATTATTACCGCTTCGTATAATCCGAATCTATGCGGGTCGCCGCCGCCGATAGCTATTGCTTTCTTTTCGTATTTTCTGAATCCAGGCGTGGTTTTCCTCGTCCCTGCAACCAAAACACGCTCGTTTACCGCCCTTACCTCCTTTACACATCTATCAGTTAACGTTGCAACACCACTCATCCGGCCCAAGAAATTAAGCACTAGTCTTTCCGCCTTCAATATCTTCGCACCCGCTCCACTAGTAGTCAAAATGATATCGCCACTTTTTAGGCTGGCTCCATCCTCGAATTCGGTGGAGTACTGAACGCTTAAGTAGTCAAATATCTGTTCCACATCGTCTAAGCCTGCAAGGACACCGTCTTCATTCACCTGTATCTCCGCTTTACAAGAGGTATAAGGTACTATCTCTTCGTAATCCTCATGCCCTACATCTTCTTCCAAAAAAGCCTCTATCTCTTTCAGCAACATTTGTAGCAAAAATTTTCCTTCTTTATAAAGAAAGTTACATTTTTAGTAAAGGTTTTTGGTCACAAAAAAAGTTTATGGTGAAAATGAGAGTAGGTGTAGTCGGCTGCGGTTCGATCGGAAGTGAGATATGCAAAGCGATAGACGGCGATAAGGCTAGTGGGCTGGACTTGGGGATGGAACTGAAATTTTTAATAGATACGAATCCGGCAGATATAGAGAGGATATGCAAAAGCCTGACGAAGACGCCGGATATACTAAAATCTGATAACGCGGGATTGGATACCGTTTTAGATACTGTTGACTTAGTAATAGAATGTGCATCGCAGGCTGCAGTTCGTGAATTTATAATCCCTGCATTGAAAAAGGGAAAAGAAGTGATGATATTAAGCGTTGGTGCACTGCTATGCGAGTCAGGACTTTTTGAAGAGATCGAAAGGATAGCGAAGGAAAAGGGATGTAAAGTGCATATCCCGTCAGGCGCCGTAGCGGGTATAGATGGGCTAAAATCCGCTGCTATTGGTGGGATACGGACAGTGGAATTAACGACAAGAAAGCCACCATCGGGATTTGAAGGCAATAAATATGTGAAAGGGCAGGGAATAGACCTGTCATCAATAAAGAAAGCGGAAACGTTGTTCATGGGCCATGCGAAGGAAGCGGTAAAATATTTCCCGGAGAACGTGAACGTAGCAGCTTCTTTGAGTATTGCCGGGATAGGCTCCGAGGCAACGAAAGTGAAAATAGTTGCAGACCCATCTGCGAAGAAGAACGTGCACGAGATTGTAGTAACGGGCGAATTCGGTAAATTCTTCGTCTGTGTAGAGAACGTGCCTTCAATTGCGAATCCAAAGACGAGCTATTTAGCTGCTCTTTCTGCTATTGCTACTCTTAAGAGCATATCATATCCGATAATGGTTGGGACATAAAAATGGATCAGAATGAACTGATGAAGAGTTTTCTGGACTTAGAGGACGAGGAAGAAGAGATAGTCGAAGCATGGGCACTTTTTATTGCTGTACAAAAGGTGTTTAGAGATGCGGAAGCGGGCATTATAAGCAAAAGGGAACGGGATAAAGTGCAGCGGGCTTTTATCAAGCATATGCGAAAGAATAAGCTGGGGATGCCGGACGATGAAGATAAACTGAAAGCACATGAGCTTGCTATTGTCAAAGAAGGGGGTGAGCTAAAACAGTTAAGCAGCTTTGACATTGGGCTTATATCAAATTTTGAAGATGTTTGCGCTGTCTATATGGCAAACGATCTGAGTAGTGCAGAAGGCTTTCCTGATAGGATAATAGAGTTTCTGAGAGACCCATCTGTTGATGCTCGGATGAAGGAGCGATTAATAGAAAATGACAGAGAGCGGGGTGGAAAGCTCATGAAATCTATTATTGACGAGATACCCACGGAGATAAACGCCCATTTATTACTCGTTGAGCTTTACGATAGGGAAGAGCAATATGTAGAAGCAGAAGCGGAATACAAACGATTTCTAAGCAGGACCAACGATGAAGTCGTATGGGCAAACTATGGTCACTTCCTGGAGAAGAGAGGGCGATATGCTGATTCTCTTTATGCGTTCAAAAATAGTTTGGCACATTGCGAGCGTGCAGGAAAAGAAGAGTACCCGGGCTTTTTGGATGCTGTAAAGGACTGTATAGATCGAGTAGAGCGAATGAAGAACTTAGGGGACGAGGCAGCGCAAAAAGCGCGAGAATATCAAGAAGCAGAGTGGTTGATAGAGGATATAAAAGAATTCGCAGAGAAAATGCTAGAGAAGGAATTAGCGAAAGCAAAGGAGGAATATAAAGAGAAGCAGAATCTGAAATCAATTATGCTAAAAGATGCTTTCGATTTCATAAACTGGTTTGTGTTCAAAAGAAAGCTTAAGGCAGGTAAGACACCGGGACTGGTATATGCAGAGGAGAACGGGCTTAGCAGTGACATAATGGGACGGATAGAAGGGCTTGGTAAGCCAGTAGAAGGCAATTTTGAGGTTGTTGGTGTGGACCATGCCGCCTTTAAATTCCTTGTTAAAGACATGGTAACAGAGGCGGAATACACGTTGATGGGCAATGTTCCCGAGCTAATTGTGGGTCAAACTTTTGTTGGGAATATATATCCCTGGGCTGATTTCTATCTTACCGGTGGTGGTTTGAAGCTACAAGATGAAGAATCAAGTCAAAATATAAATAAAGGATAATATACAAAACCATATGTAAGGACATGCCCGTAATAAAGCTATATAACGCGGATTTGGAAAATCTGACTGGAGTAAGCATAGAACGGATAAAGGAGCGGCTCCCGTTGATGTGCGCAGACGTAGAGCGGATAGAATCTGATAGTATGGATGTGGAGTTCTTTCCGAATAGACCGGATCTGTTCAGTGTAGAGGGTGTCGCCCGTACTATGAGGCAATTTATGGACATAAAACCGGGCTTGGCAACTTATATTGTGGCTAAATCGGGAATAGAGCTGGTAGTGGCGCCTTCAGTGTTAGACGTGCGACCGTATATTGTTTGCGGAGTAGTCAGGAACTTGCAGTTCGATTCAAGCACAATAGAATCGTTAATGCTCTTACAAGAGCATTTACATCGCGGTATAGGCAGAAACAGGGCGAAAGTTTCGGTTGGTGTGCATGACCTGGGGAAGGTGAAACCACCGTTTCGGTATCTCGCCGTTGACCCGGGGTTCTCTTTCGTTCCGCTCGACTACGAGGAAGAGATGAGCATGGCCGATATTTTAGAGCGGCATCCGAAGGGAGTTGCATACAAGTATATTCTCAAAGATAAAGCCAAATATCCATTGATTCTGGATTCCAGTGGTGGTGTTATCTCTTTTCCTCCTATTATCAATGCCGAGCGGACGAGGGTAACCAAATCAACAACGGATGTCTTTTTAGATGTTACCGGCTTGGACGCTAATGTTTCTGTAGCACTTAATATAATCGCCTGTGCGCTTGCAGAGCGAGGCGGGCGGTTAGAATCGGTGGTTCTTCGTTATCCTGATGCTGAACTAGAGACGCCTTCTTTAGCTCCAAAAACGATGGAGACCTCTGTAGCGGACGTTAATTCGCTTACAGGTTTGGAGTTAAGTTCCGAGGAGTGCAAGAAGTGCTGCGAGCGGATGGGACTAAGTGCGAACCTAAAACCTGATGGGCGGATAGAGGTGATAATACCTGCTTATCGATTTGATATACTCCATCCCTGGGACATAATCGAGGACATCGCTATTGGTTATGGCTATGACCGGATAAAGCCAGAGATTCCCGGCACGATGGGTATAGGGGAAATGCACCCAATAGAGGATAAGATGCGACTGGTAAGGGAAATAATGACTGGCTTGGGCTATTTTGAGGTATTAACGTTCACGCTGACCTCGGAGCGGAAACAATTTGAACGGATGATGAGAAAGAGGCATGAAGAAGAAGAAGTAAAGGTAGCATCGCCGATAAGCACGGAGCATACAATGCTTAGACGCACAATCATGCCGAATTTGCTCGAGATACTTGCGCTAAACCAGCATCGTGACTTACCACAACGTATTTTTGAGGTTGGACCGGTGGTATTAAACATAAAGGAAAAGTACAGGCTTGCTGCTGTTTCAACGCATGCAAATGCGAACTTCGCTGAGGTTAAGTCGATAGTGGATTCCGTGCTCAAAGAGATGCGTATGGGCAGAGCAAAATTGGCAGAGTCGGAGGATGGTGCCTTTTTAGCGGGTAGAAGGGCGGATATAATAGTGGAAGGCGAACGTATAGGCGTTTTTGGCGAACTGCATCCCGCGGTAATCCTTAATTTTGGACTTGACCAGCCCGTAGTGGGATTTGAAGTGAGTATATAAGAAGCGAAAGGAACCGATAGATAGATAGATATGTAAATGAAAAACAAACAAATGCGTGAAAAAAATGATAACATGGATAAGAAATGGGACTGTTTACGACCCTGCGAATGGGATGGAAGGCTAAAAGAGGGTTGCCTTCACTGCTGATGCCGTAACGGTTTTAGCCTATTTAGCCTCGGCTGAGAACTCGTCTTCTTATTTGTATGATTTGTACCAGCGCTCGTATTCTTTGTGGTTCTTGAAACAATGCAGTATATAAGTTAGGTCTACATTGACGCCGTAGATTATTCTTGCTTGTTTGGTTACGTTTTCTACGTGGAACGGTATGCCATGTTTCATGTGCTTGCGAGGGGGCATAGCCTGTATCTTCTCCAAATGTTTAAGGAATACCGCCTTCTGGTCTTGCGGCAGATTCTACAGCTCCTTTTTGGCGGAATCAGAAAAAATAAGGGTCATATTTACTTTACTGCTTGAGGATCTTCTTCATGTCCTCAAAGGAGTGTGTTTTAACCCTACCAGCCTCTATTTCCTCCATCTCAATCACAACTGCCTTGTGCACTAGCATGAGCTCTTCTTCATCGAGCATCCGCTCATACGCTAAAATAGCCTGCCTTATGACTTCGGTCTGGTTTCCGGCATAACCTTTCTCGATAATCCTCTTTATCACTGCCTCGTAGGGCACGCCAAGAATAATATTCATATTGTCACCTTATAAATAAATGAACCTTGAAGCATATAAATAACGCCCATTAATATAGCATCTAACAAGAAGTACAAAAAATGGCGATACAGATAAGGAACGGAACGGTTTACGACCCTAAGAATGGGATAGAAGGTGAAAAGGCGGATATTTTCGTTGCTGATGGCAAGGTCGTAGAGGAAATAAAACCGGATGAGATAATAGATGCTACGGATAAGACGGTAATGGCAGGCGGGATAGACGTGCACAGCCATGATAGAACCTCTCCGGCCGGTTTATCTTTTTATCCAATCAAATCGCTTACTTATATGGTGATTTGATCAAAGTAAGTTTCCACTCAGTATTGAACACATATATCCTCCGCCTTGGTCAATGGTCTCCAAGAACCAAAAACTAAAAATGAAACCCCGCGTTATATCCTTGGCAAAGGCAAGCACACGTCTAAAGTGGAATAACGTGCTCCAGCTCAGGCACGCCCTGGGCCTGGTCTGGGAGAGCGCTCCCGGCTGGACAGTTGCAGGCGCTGTGCTGATAATTGTCCAGGGCGTTTTACCGCTTGCCGCACTTTACCTGATGAAGCTGATAGTGGACTCAGTGACGGCGGGCGTTGTGACAGCGGGTACAGACGTCTTCGGTAGTGTACTGTTCCTGATAGCCCTTGCAGGAGGAGTGGCATTACTTACCGTAATGTGCAACTCCGCCTCAGCAATAATCAGCGAGGCACAGTCTGCTCTGGTTTCGGACCACGTCCAGGAGCTAATCCACTCCAAGTCGGTAGAGGTTGACTCAACAGTTTCCTGACCAGTATGGCGGGGCTATACGAGGACAACCTCTTTCTGACCTATCTTCATGAGTTCCTGGACCTCGAGCCTAAGGTAAAAGAGCTGCCGGATCCCAGGCCTGTACCCAGGACAATAAAGACGGGTATCGCATTTGTCCACGTGGGATTTGGTTATCCGGATACTGCTACTACAGTAAAGGTCCTTGAGGATGTCAGCCTGGAAATCAAGCCCGGTCAGATAGTCGCACTGGTTGGCGAGAACGGGTCGGGAAAGACAACGCTCATAAAGCTACTCTGTCGGCTCTACGACCCGCAAGAGGGTATGATTACACTGGACGGAACCGACCTGCGAGCTTTTAATATCTCTGAGCTGCGGCGGGAGATGAGTGTTATCTTCCAGGACTATGTCCGTTACGACCTGACAGCACGGGAGAACATCTGGCTGGGCAATGTGGACGTGGATATGGACAAGGTAGTCAGGGCAGCGGGGATCTCGGGCGCGGACGGCGTAATAAACCGTCTGGATAAGGGGTACGATACCGTTCTGGGCAGGCGGTTTGAGGACGGTGCGGAACTGAGCGTTGGTGAGTGGCAAAAGGTCGCCCTGGCAAGGGCTTTCGTTCGTGACTCGCAGGTGATAGTCCTGGACGAGCCCACCAGCTCTCTCGATCCAAAAGCGGAGGACGAGGTGTTCAGGAAGTTCCGGCAGCTCGTTGAAGGTAGGATGGGTATAATAATAAGCCATCGGCTATCGGCTGTTAGAATGGCTAATCTGATATACTTCTTATGGGACGGACGTATTGTGGAGCGGGGCACACATGAGGAGCTGATGGATTGTCACGGTGAGTATGCCGAGCTGTTTGAGATCCAGGCAAGACACTATCTGTGAGGAGCGTGACAAGAAAGAATAATTTTTGATAATTGGACGCAGATGAACGCAGATAATCAGGATTTTAAATATAAAGAATTGACGGAGGAGATTATTAGAATC
>CAZOEM010000018.1:0-15650 GCA_964578735.1 uncultured Halobacteria archaeon
AACCCAGAAAAGCCATTGCCATTACAAAAGGCATCTCAAGGAACATTATCGGTTTTGTCTATTTTCGGGTTAATTTATTATTATTTAACATCTGTTTTCCCTGATACACCAGAAGAAGAAGTATTGAAAAAGCCTGCTATTGTTTTTATTGATGAATTAGATGCACATTTACATCCAAGCTGGCAACAAAGAATTATCGGGCTTCTTCGTGATAGCTTCCCTAATGTTCAGTTTATTGTTACCGCTCACAGTCCTCTCGTGGTGGCAGGATGTTATGAAAATGAAGTGGCGGTATTGCGAAAAGGGGAAAATGGTTTTACCATTGAGAACATTGAAGAACATTTTATAGGTACCTCTACAAGTGAATTATACAAAAGAATATTTGAAATTGAGGACATTGATGACACTTATTTATATTACGCCACGCAACTTTCTCTTAAAAAAGATAATAGCGCGCGAATTGATGAATTAGAATCTAAAGAAACATTGGATGCTGATGAAGAGGAGGAGTTAAATAATTTATACAAATATAATTATTATGTAAATCGGGTAGCTCAGCGGAAAAAAGAAAAAATAGAAAAAGATTGCGAATTAAAAATAGCGGCATTAAAGGCAAAAATTAGAGATTTAGAATTTCGCCTAAACAAAAAGGTAAAAATCAAATGAGTGAGGTGTTAAAATGGTAAATGTGTTCATCTCATATTCAGATGATGATGGAGGGGACTTAGCCGAACATTTAAAAGGGACACTTGAAAAGTATGATATAAATATATCTGCATTTGTTGCTGCTGATGATATTGACATAGGTGAACCCTGGGAACCTAAGATATTTACCGCATTAAACGATTGTGATGTTTTTGTACCAATTTTGACAGTTGCAGCATGTCTAAGTCCATGGGTACAAAAAGAAATAGAGGTAGCATTAGAAAAAGAAACAAAAATTATCCCCTGCGTCTTTAATGGAGTACTTATAAATCCTGAAATAATCCCAGACCTTATAAAAAAGTTACAAAGGATTACTTTCAAGAATGAATATGATCTTCCAAGGCAGGTATTACCGGAGTTATTACCGCGAGTATTACCTCGGATTAGCCCGCACAAAGATGTAGCAGCTTGTCAAGTGCCAAAAGACGCCATAAATGCGCGTGACGAAAAAATAAGAAAAGAGGAAGAAGATAAACTTTTAGGTGAGTTAGTTGAAATTTACGCCTCTTATCACTCAAACGAAATAGAGAACAGCCTGGAATATCAGATATTATGTGAACAACATCGTAAAAATCCTATGTTTAACCGTTTTAGAAATGTTGTTGAACAAATAAAACTATACCTCGAAAATACGGTTGAAATACAAAGTTCAGGGAAAGGACAAGTATCCGAATCGTTGGCGTTAATGCTCAGACTTGCGAACAATAAAAATAAAGAATTTTTTAACTATTGTCGCAAGTTTATTATTAAAGCTTATAGTAAAAACTGGAATCAAGAACAATTGGATTATTTTGAGAGAATTAGCGATATATTGACAACTACAAATTATGATTATTTTCTATCATTTACACGCAGAAAACGATCATCCGGTGGGTATAACCCAGTAAATAACAATTATGAACACTTTATTAAAGCTATACTCGGGGGGCATCGGTTTACGCATGAAGAAAGAATTGAAAAGAATTTATTAGCGAAGTCTATTCATCAGATTCTGAGAGATAGAGGGTATAACGGATTTTTTTATCCCGAATACATTGGAGATAATCAACTCGTAGATCCAAAGGTGGAACGGGCGTGTAAAAACTCTCATATATTTATTCAACTAATTCAGGATGTAATGTTTGATAAACCAGAAAGTGTTGAGAACTACTGCTTTAAAGAGTATAATTACGTAAAGGATACCTTTTCAGAGGAGCAAATTTTATTTGTATTGGCTGAAGACTCTCTTGAAAAAATTATTAATAGGTCTCCTGTTTGTTTAGATTATTTAGACTGGTATGACCATGTTTTGAACAAAGATAGTGTTATTTTAAGATTTACTACGATTTGGAAAAAGAACGATATAGACTCAATAAAGAAAGAAATTGAGGAGAACATAGGCAATAAAATAAAAGAGTATAAAGATCATCTTATTGAAAATGTACCATAAACACAATAATGAAGGAGGAACAATGGAAAAAAAACTGAAACACCTGGAATTTCTGCAAGGGATCATAACACGAATGGCAAACTGCTCTTTTATGTTGAAAGGCTGGAGTGTAATCCTTGTTGCCGCTTTGCTAGCACTTACAGCCGCAACAGAAGAAAAAGTTGCTTTTATCGCCATATCCTTTGTACCGATCATAGTATTTTGGATATTAGATGCTTATTATCTATGGCAAGAGCGTCTATTCAGGGCGGTCTATAATGCCGTTAGAACGAAAAATGAGAACGAAATAGATTTTGAAATGAACCCGCAGGATTTTGTTGCTGGGCGTAATACATGGCTTTCCGCTATATTTTCAAAGACCATTGTCCTATTTTATCTATCTTTGATAATTACTATGACCTCTGTAGCTATGTATCTTATTTACTTTTAGGTTGGGAAATACACAATAAATAGTTTACCGCCATCTGTGATTTTTTATCATGCAGCATGTTGATAGCTTAATTCGGTCACGTATAGCCCACCAAAAGAAGGGGACTATAAAAATAAGGGAACTCACAAATAATACTTTACCCGAACGGTATGTATCATTTTCCAATGATTTATTAAGACACAGATTAACGCAGATTAACACAGATTTAAAGTAGCGTATTGATTTTTTAATTTTGATTCAACCCGTAAAAACATAATAATCAGGACAGTAGCGTCTGTGTAAATCCGTGTAAATCAGTGTCTAAAATTGGGTATATTATTTTTCGTGTGTTACCCTGGCTAACTACGGAACACAACGCGATAAAAAGCAAATTCTCGGCTTAACGAATCAACATTATTCTTCTTGATTCTGAATCCGTGTGATTCTCCTTCATACTCTACATATTCATACTTAATCCCCCTTTCTTCGAGATTCCGTGCTAATTCGCGTGAGCATTCCGGCGTGACGATTTTATCTTCTGTGCCCTGGAATATGATCATGGGCGCTTTTAATCGATCCAAATGATTTATTGGCGAACGCTCCCTGTACACTTTCTCGCCCAAAGGCAATTTCGCACCAACTAAATTATCTATGTATCGCGACTCAAACTTGTGCGTCTCTTCCACTAACGTAATGAGATTGCCAATCCCATAATAACTTGCCCCAGCGTTAAAGAGGTCAGGATATTGAGTCATAACTCGCTGCACCATATAGCCGCCTGCACTACCACCTCTAACTGCAACCTTAGTACCATCTACCTTCCCGGCCTTTATCAAGTACCGGACGGCATCTGCCACGTCCTCCGCATCAATAACACCCCATCGTGCTAGCAATTCATCCCGATATCTCCGCCCGTAACCTGTGCTTCCACGGTAGTCCACATCAATGACCGCAAACCCGGCAGAGGTCCAGAACTGTATAATAGCGGAAAATACACCTCTTGCACTACTTGTTGGACCGCCATGCGCCATCACTAATAACGGTGGTTTATCATCTTCCGGTGCAGTATATCTGCTATTCCGAGGCATGTAAAGGAAACCATGAGCATGTTCCCCATCTTTTGTAGGATAAGAAATGATGGATGGCAGAGAGATATCCGCGCTCTTCATCGCTATACTTGAACTTGTCTTCAATATCTCGTCGGTTTTCGATTCTATATCTAGACGGAATATAGCTGAAGTCTTCTTATCGCTTGCACCGATAAAGAATACCCTGCCCTGCGCATCTGTTCTGATATTGCTATAACTGGTTAAACCTGTTTCAACTACGGATAGCGATTTCTTCTCCGGATCAATGACGACCAGCGAATCCGCGCCATCTTTAACCATCTTTGCTATTATTCGATTATTTGGTAGGAAATCATAATTACTCTGTCCAAACACCCAGTGTGGTTCACCAAATTCAGCCTGCTCGGCTGTAATCTGCTCTACCATATTGGTATAACGATACAGATTCCACCAATTCGCGGAGTTCAACTCAATATCTACCAGTTTGTCCATAACATAGTATAGTCTACCCTCGCTATCAAATCGCGGGAAACAGATAGAGCCACCATCGGCAATTTTCTTCTCATTATGCAGGAGAGCATTGTCTCCAAACGAGCCAATCATTAATTCCGTACTATCCCATGGCATATCAGGATGATTCCACTGAAGCCATGCCACTTCCTTCCCGGTTGGAGAGAAGATTGGGTCGGCATAGAAGTCAGAACCTCTTGCAATTATCTTTGGCTCGGATATACCTTTAGCGGCCAGGTCCAGGACAGCCAGGAAATTCGCGTTCCCCTTATCACTATACTCTTTCTCGTATACAAAGAGGAGTTTCGTGCCATCGGGACTCACAGTAAGAGCGGCATATTTGCCTAACGACCCGTCTTCATTCGTTAAAGGGGTGAGTGCCACTACTTCATCGTTATCTTTTGACTGGTGATAGATGCGTTGATCGTCAAAATTGACGAAATAGATGACATCTTTGTAAACTGTGTATGCCCCACCGCCATATTCATGGACCCTTGTCCGTACATTGAACCCCTGCGGCGTAATATCACTAACTACGCCATCTTCATCTCGCTGCACAACAACGCCTCTGCCCCTTTCTACGGGCCTCTGCTCAAGCCAATACGTTCTTTTACCCGCAACGAGTAGCTCATTCAATCCGATGAAGTCAGAAAAGACCCCTTCTGGTGTGATTGCCGGCTCCCAATCAACAAACGGTACCTTTTTGTTCATAACGCTATGCACTAATGTATAATATAAGGGACATATATATATTTACTACATTATCTCTTTCGTATTTGTAACTAAAAAGCCATGAGATTTCTTTTTCTCGTGAAAATCCGTGTAATCGGGTGGTTATAAAAAGGAGCTAAACAAATGCCCCTAATTAATAGTGTATCGAAACTATGACAGGGTGGAGTATGCATACCTATTCATTTGGTAATGTGCTCTACAATCCTCTTCACACCGATAACAGAAGGGCTATTATCAGGCAAATCCAGAATCGGCTTGCCTTCACGATCATACTCAGGTATTAGCGTATCAAATGGGACTATCGCTTCTATTTTGATGCCCTCCTTCTTCACTTCCTCTATCAACCGCTCATCTGCACCCGCGGGTATTTTATTTGCTACATACACCATCCTCTGTACATCCACGTCTATTTCGTCCGCAATCTTTTTCAGTCGCAAAGCAGTTTTCACGCTCTTCTGTGTGGTATCTAACACAACGAGCATGACATCTACATCCCTTGTCGTTCTCCGGCTGAGGTGCTCCAAACCCGCCTCGCAATCGATTATAGTGTAATCGTAATTCTTCGTTAATATATCCATAATCATACGTATTATGTGATTTACCGGGCAATAGCAGCCGGGACCCTCGGGGCGTCCCATAACTAAGAGATCATAACGGTCTTCCTCTTCTATTATCTCCGCTATCTTACCCTCAAATTGTGATCGCAGATCCAGAGAAATATCCTGCTGTTTCTCTTCCAGCAGGCTTTCCCTTATATCTCCTACCGACTTAGCATATGATATACCAAGGGCCTCGGGCAGGTTAGAATCCGCATCCGCATCCACAGCTAATATGCATATATCTTCGCTCTCTTTAATCTCGAGTAGCTCTCGAATCAAAAGCGCGGCAATAGCCGTTTTCCCTGTTCCTCCTTTCCCTGCTACCGCTATTACTTTCCCCTCTCTCATAGATTACCCCGCATGCACGCCGGCAATGCGTTTATTTACTCCCATGTCGAGATTTCAGCCTCAGGCTATTTGAGTTGCATTTCCTGCATCTCTTCGCCCTAATAGGATTTCTCGCGTTACAATCCATGCATATTTTCATATTGAATAGTCTTGCTTCTGCTTCCGGGAATTTTGCCATTGTCTCTTTTTACCTCTGTATATCTACTTTACATGCAGGTATAAAAACCTTTTTGCTTAACAAATTAGCACTTCCAAATAACCCAACTTCTGAAGGAGTATTTATATTGGTGAGAGGAAATGATAAACTACCTGAAAGATTATAAAGCGGATAACATCCCGGCGGGGAAGGGGTAAGAAGAGGGGGAAGATGAAGAAGAAGATGATAATGCGGAAGCTATTGAGTTGCTTAGAGATAATTGCGATTTTGATGAGTGCGGTCCAGGTTTCGATTTTTGCACTGAATTATGATAATGCAACCTTCCCTCTACGATGATTTTAATGTAGATACAGGGCGCAATTTAGCAAGTTCTTCAACCTGGAAATTTTGGTCAGAAAATTCTGATCTGGCTTGGAAGCAACCTAGACTTGAAATTGTTTGATCCAAACGGTAGACAAATTGATTTCGGTGCGTCTAATGTTATTTATTCTGGAGATACAAAGCCTGAGTATGTAATAATAAAATATCCGCAATCTGGGTACTGGACGGCAAAGGTGTATGGTAAAAGTATAGGCTCCTCCGAGGAGTATTATGTGCTTGTTACTAAGTATGAGCCTCCTACACCTCCACAACCCGCAATATGCAAAGACCAAATAACCTCCAATACAGCTTTGCAAGACCGCCCATCCATCGTTTACGCCAACGGCAACTATTATGTAGCATATCAATCACATGAGAAGGGTTACGGCATATACATAAAGAAATTCGATTCCAATTGGAACCAGCTAAAGAAAGTTCGAGTGACCTCGAAAAGCTCTCTTCATTCTATTCTCGATCTTCTGTCTGCTGAAACCATTTTTGAGCTCCCTGTAGCCGTGAAGCGATGCCCTCAATGTCACTACCCCCAAAGGTCTTTAAGTCAGTGTAAGAGAAGACAGTAGATAAAGAAGCCGCGACATTTATCCCATAAAGGATTAACCACTGCAATTCTTGTTGAGCAGTTAACGACTCTTTTCGGCTAGTAACGAAGCGGTAAAATGTTGACTGGGGTATTGGCTCTTTTCCTTATTCCTGCCGGTTGTCATTTAACTCTCGAAGGATGGCAGACATCCTTCCTAAAGGCTTCTCTTTGAGTTGTTGGTTGATTAAAACGAAGTCGTCTATGGTAAGATGGACAAACTGTTTTCCAATGTATCGTAACTGTTTGAAAGCAGGATCATTGGTTATCCAATAGTTTATCCGTTTTCTAAGAGCTTGCGACGATACTGGAAGACTTTTGGCTAGTTCTGCAATATCACCACCAGTATATCCTCCATTTTCTATCTGGCACTTCGTGAGAAAATCCAAAACTCTGTTTTTGCTAATTCTCATAGGCATCCCTATGAGTCTAAATCAAAACACGATTTATAATTTAATGGAAAGGGAACTCCCTGTAAATAATTTACCAATTTTGATAATTATCATAGACACAGATTTCACAGATTTACACAGACGCTACTGTCCTAAAAAATTATTAAGTTTTTACGGGTCAAATAAAAATTAGATTTATAAAGCAATATGCTACTTTAAATCTGTGTTAATCTGCGTTAATTTGTGTCTTAAAAATCATTGGGAAGTGATACTGTTCTGGTAAATTAATATTCGTGAGTTCCCAAAGTCTCGATTCTGGGAAAATGCCCACTATAAAGGTTATTGCATCCAGAATATCGGCTACGTAGTCCTCAAACTCTCTTTTTATGAATAGACGACTTCCCTTAATATGTGCTTTCCTATCACGGGCTTTAACGCACTTTTCATAACTAAATCAATCTTTATCCCTAAAATATCCGCTAAATGGCTCTCTAACGCAACAAACTTAAACAAACCAGGTACTTCTTCAAACTCAACCAGAATGTCTACATCGCTTTTCTCTTTTTGCTGTCCCCTCACATAAGAGCCGAAAACTCCAATTTCCTTAACCTTGTAACGTTTCCTTAACTCATCCTTGTGCCTTGCCAGTATTTCCTTTATCTCCTCAATCGTGTTCATGTTCTCCTTTGTGCCATAATGAGAATATGCACTTAGGTATATTTAAAGATGTTTCCAAAAATATAGAAGTGCCGACCGGAATTAATGCCTACGTCCTTCTCTTCAATGTGCTCAACAAAGAGAGGGAAATCCTAAATCATAAGCACCAAATCCTAAACTCTCTTTCTTTTCCCCACTACCCTTAACACTACAAATATAACCAGACAAATCGAGATCAGGAGAACCGAAATCGGTCTTGCGCCTGGTATACCAGGTAAGCCAGTTAATCCGTAAGAGGTGAACCGATCGCCAATCAGTATAGACGCAGAGCGTGGGAATGAGGCAATAATCATTACCGCTGCGAACTCACTTATCCCTCGTGCCCAGCACAGGATCGCGCCACTGAATATAGAAGAAGCAGCAAGCGGAAAGGTTATTTTAATGAACGTTCGCCATTGAGAAGCGCCTAATGAGCGTGCAACATTCTCTAATCTCGGGTCTACCTCTTTAAACCCCTCTCGTGCTGCATCCACTAAAAATGGAACACTCACAAAGAGCATTGCAACCACTATGCCAAAAAAGGCATCTATAAATGCAATACCTACACGCTCTAGTGGCGCACCTATCACGCCATAACGCATGAACACACCGTATAATGCAATTCCTGCAACAATGTGTGGCACCACCAGGGGAACATCCACAATACTTTCTATAATGCTCTTACCAACGAAATCCTTCCTTGCTAAGAAATAGGCTAAGGGCACGCCGAAAAAGAATGCAATCAGTGTTGAACAAATCGCAGCAGAGATGCTTATCCATATCGCCATTAGAACTACGGGGTCTGTTGCAGCATCAATCAACCCAAAAATGTCTCCGGCCTGCTTGTAAAACATGTTCCCAAGCGTAATAGCGATAAAAGCGATGAGAAAAAAGCCCAAAAGGAGAAAAAGGATAAATATCTTCTCGCGCTTTAGTTTCGCTATTCCCGACCGTCCCCAAAGTATTTTCATCGCTCCTAAAATTTTCCTACTTTACTTCTTTGTTGTATCCTCTTCAAATTAATTTGTAACTGAGGCATTACTTAAAAATAGACGACTTGTTGTTACCGACTTATGTAGATAAAACTCAAAACTCATGTAATGGATGTCAATTCAAATCTTAAAAATATGAGAAAGCCCCAACCTTCCCACCCCCGAATGAATTCGGGGACATCCATGTGACGATGTTTGGACTTCTATTCCCCCGCCAATATTGCAAAAGCATTATTTATCTCAATATCAAACTTTAATAAAGTCATCATACCTAACAAAAGCGGAGCATCCTCATAAAATGCAACAAAAGTATTAAATTCTTCACTTCTATTCTCTTCATCTTCCAATACCAACGTAACCTCTGCTACCATAGTATCCAAAGAGCACTCCTCTTTCCTATTAACGCCATATAACTTATATTCCACAGATTCAGATACTTCCAATTCATAATACCAAGCCCTAGGAAGCATCGAGATAACCGCACCCGTATCAAGTATCATCTGTATCTTATCTGTCCAGTTACCGCCTTTCCGTTTGTATCTAACATCAATAAGGATCTGAGAAGTTATCGGCAATTCTTTACCTAACCCTTTTACTAATCCCGATAATTTGCTCATTCCAAACTTATTTTTTCTATATTTAAAGAACACGTGACTCACCGATCATTTGGCTAATAACAAAATGCGCGCTTATCTTCTTTGCTTTCGCATACATATTGTTAAAACTCTCAGAGGCAGCAATTACCTTCTTTTTAAAGACTGCAATGTACATGTCCGAGTATTTTATCCGAAGCAACTCGTAGTTGCTTCTTATCCATTTTGTGTCCTCATTTTCTCCTATATATGGCATGTCTAACACATGTATATTCTTAATTTTTGTCTAATAAATATCTCTGGTATGATGATAAAACAGGAGCATAGCCAATCCATCACGAAGTCAATGACCCCTGATTTCGTTAACGCTCAAATCCGGGGCATCGGGTGGATGCTCGGATTTTTAGTTCGTGGAATAAAGTATTCTCTACAGGCGTAACTATATAATCAAATCAGAATTGCATAGGCTTCAATATTTGCATAAATATCGCTTTTTTCAAATCTTATTGTCAATGTTTATTCAATAGGATTGAGACCAAGTATTTTTCTAGATTGGTTAAGATCATCCGTTACGTCACCCATGTTGCGAATTTCTAATTCCCAAAGTTCAAGTTTTACATATTCGGACAGATTTTCAAGAAATTCATCACCCGATTTACTTGCTATTACAGCTTCTCGATAATCCAATATTGAGAAAAGAAACATACTTTCGAGATATTTAAACATATCTGTATTCTCAAGTGTTGAAAGCTGCTTAACTTCCTCAAGCCTCTTTGATTCTTGCGCAATTAATTCCCCCGAAATTTCAGGCAACATTTTTAACATAAGCTCTTCCAAATAATGTTTAAGTGTTTTATTATTCTCTTCGAGTTTAGTAATTTGATAAGACAAAGAATTAATTTGGACATGTTTAGAGCGTTGATTTATTAGTTCTCGAAATAGTCCTGCCCATTGCTCTTTGAGCCAAACTTCAATATCATTATAGCGATCAAATTGGTGAACCGGGTTGTTCTTAGGCTGTGCGAGAATGTCCTCGACAAAATGAAATATGTTTACTGAATCAACATGAGCATAATTGATTAACTCATTATTTTTATTTTTCAAAAAAGTTTCAAATTCAGCATAGACCAATTTTTCAACCAAAATGTATATCGGAACATCTCTCCTGATTGCATTAAGGTACTCCGTTTTGGTGATACTTTCATATCTATCGAAGAATTGCTTGGCATCTTTTTCTTACTTCCACTTTTTTCAGAGCCGTACCGCCCACCGATTATAATTACAAAAATATCGGAATTTTCCACTTCACTATAACAAGATTCGTCAAGAGGAATATCCGGTGTATAGGCTATATCACCCTTTTCGGAGAGAATAGCTTTAAAGCCCAGTGATTCGATAAAGTTCTCACGGGACGATCTAATGTGCTTTAAGTCGTAATATGTAGAACTTACGAAGACTCGTGGCCTAGCCATATTTTTCCTTCCTTATTTTTGACTCTACCATATTATTTTGTAATAAAGCCCCAACCTCTCCACCCCCGGAATAAATTCCGAGGCATCCCCGTTGTTTTATCATTCTCAAATCCCCTAATCAATGACACATTCATAAGCATAAGTCCTACCAACTGGTTTATACATCGCTGTAGCTTTCTGTTTAAGCTCTGATCTAATATCTTCTATCTTTTTGTGAACTTCTTTCGTATAAATCCTTTCACCGCACTTCTCACATACACCGGCTTTGACTCTCAAGATTGCCACATCGTTTCCTCCTTTAACAATCTTCTCCACATCTTTTTCTACTACATTCCCTCCACAAAGAGGGCAAATTGGCGTTAACATTTTATCTCCTCCTCGTCTTATAGTCCATCCATCTATTTGGATCGGGAATATATCCCGTTATGACAATTGCAATGTCATGCTCAGCAGAATATGCCCAAACACTGTGTATATGCCTCCTTTTTTGGTCCTTTCCATACACAAGGCAGCTCGAAAAGGGTTTATCGTCCAGATAATCTTCAATTATCTCGCCGTGTAAGACAGAATTAAACAAATCTTCGTCCGAAATCTCATCATTTGCAAGTTCCTCATCTGCATGGTCTGTCATGTTAATCCTCCCTTTTATTACTGCATATTTTATCTTTTCGAATACATCCATTTATAGTTCATTTCTATTTAAAAGCTTTGTGCCCTTATATAACTATCTACGTGTTATTGCGTTTAAACCGGACCTACCGAAAAACACCAGCCACGCCGCAATCGAAATAAAATCCGCGGTTTACCTTTGGTGCATGCGAGACTCCCATCTGGCATTTTTTCCTCATTTCTCAAAATGTATTTTTGCATTTCATTTCGGTTATCTATCCCATGAATAGGTTCTCTATAATGGAAGGTTATCGTAGAATGTCTTCGGAATGACTATACCAGCTCAATAACCTTTTGTGAAGTTTTTTAAGCGTATCCGATTCAATATTAAATTCCAAGGCAATTTCGATGATTTCGTTCAAAGCTTTTACGTAATCCTTCACAGCAATTTTTGGGAACAAGGGATATTTTCTAAGCTGTGAGAAGTTCAGCCCTTGTAGCTTATCTAAGCATCCTTTTATTATAGGGATTATATAGCTTCTTATCAAATCTTCTGTTCTTTTTGGCTCGGCCCAGTTTTTAAGGCTGGAAACGGCGCGAAAGTCATTTCTAGTTCTTTGAATAAATTCCCATCCTTCTTTGTTGATCACCTGTTTATGTCTTTCGAGTACTGCAACTTTCTCATAGAAATCTAAGTTAGCTATGGCTTCCGTTCTACTTGCCATAATCTTTACTATATCTGCAAGTGAACGTAACTCGGAATCTTTACTTTGGCGCAAAATATTTATATCTAAAGTTACTGAAATTGGCGTATCCATTTCATTCTTTCCTATCTCAAAGGCCCTAATTTGGTTAATGATCTCATTTTTCGCATCTTCAACACTATCCAAATCATGAAGTTTTATCTGAACTGTTCTCATAGCTGCGACATCAAATGGTATTTGTTGACCTTTTTCAATTATTTGTATCACCGGTTTTCTCGTTGCGTGTCTAAGAGCCAGTTCGTAAAAGACATTTGCATTATGACCAGTCAGATCAGCTATCACAAGTGGATCTTCAACTATATGTACAATAATCTGATGCGTTATTATGCCTGATTCTGAAATTTGGTCAGCCCTAATCGGTGTGTATCCACATTCTTTAGATACATGCCTTATCACATGCTTAAATAGTTGATCTGATCTCTTACGAATCTCAGAATAGGGTTTTCCTATTGGAGCAATAATGAAACATCTTTTCTCTTGACTCATATTCATATTCATATTCCCCATTATGAATGCAACTAGAAGCCCCAACCGCCCAACCCTCGGAATAAACTCCGAGGCATCCTTGGCGGTTGAACTTGCCTTTTCTTTCATGCATCTATTTACTTATATTTCAAGTGTTTTTGTATATAAATAACGTTTTGCATGTTCGCGCAGTGCGAAGCATTTTGGCGAATGGAGAGAGCCAAAAAGTAGGTGTTAGGCGCTGTGCGCCCACTCCTAACAAAGCACCCAAACAAGCGAACATATCCATAGAATAGAAAGGGCAGTTGGAAGTCCATGCAAGTGTATAGACCAGACCGTAAATTTCCTAAGTAGCCAATTATCCTTGAGTAAAGGATCGGCTGGGTCTTCATGGGGTGTAATTTTATTTTTTCTCATATAACTAAAAGCGGAACTCTCTTTTTCCAACTTTTTAAGGCTTCTATGGAAGTAACGTAGAGCGCGAATGGCATGTTGATTTAAGCGATATAATAAAAAAGACAAAAAGAGCCCGATTAATGGGATTATAATGCGAAGAATTTGAGCATCGGAACTTAAAGTAACAAAACCTAAAAATAAGAAGGAACTGGCTAGGAATAGTAAAGAGTTTCTCTCAGTAAGTATGCGGTCCTCGCTTATCTGGCGTCTTAAAAGGATGTCATAAGCTTCTTTAGCTTCCCTCTTATTATTTCTCAGAATAAGCCCCCCCATTCATAATTCTTATTATGCAAACCATACTTAAAGCCCCAACCGCTCCACCAAGACAATGAATTGGGGGACATCCTTGGTGTTTGGACCTACCTTTCCTTTCATGCATCTTTTACTTTTATCTCAACTATTTTTGCATATAACGTTTTGAGTGTATCTGAAGTTGGCGGACGAAGTGAGCAAATTTGGGCGGAGGCGTCAGCCGTAGCCAGATACACTCTGTTAGTCGAATGATTCATATAGGGTACAAATAATTATCCGCTAGCCCGTCAGGGGATCTGACAATATTGTTCCCCTTACTCGGAATTAAGAAATATATTCGTTGCTTTTCTGCGGATCCACTTTTACTCACATTTTGGAATCCATTATCTTTAAGGATCGAAATAACATCATCTATCTTTGATAAATCGCTAACATCCACAAAAAGTTTGTATTTCACTCCTAGCTCTTTGTGAACAGGTAGTAAGTGCTCGACTTTCATTATTTTTTCTTTTTCATCATACGCAGTTTTCTTAGCAAAAACAGCTTTATTAATGATTTTTCCTTCTTGAAGTAGCATAACATTAGCGGGACGTTCTAAAACATCTTCTCTTCCAAATCTTACCAATAAATATCCAGATTTTAAAATATTTATGTAATCGTAAGGACAATTCATTGTTATTGTCACTTTCGCCTGCTTTAATGTCGCCATGACCTTTTTGTTGAGCTGCATATCGTCAAAAAGCTTTCCGAACTCAAATACATATCTCTGAACCGCCTCAATTAGTCCGTCAACATCCCTCACAATTTTATACCTTCTGATAAAATCTGGTAAGTCCTTGATGAAATCACCCGTATTATCTACTTTTATCAGAAATGGGATCACATGCTTTCCTTTCCCTACAAGTACTCCTGTCTCAAACCAAACCCATTCAGATTTTATACTATTGGGAGATAAGACGATTACACTGCAACTGGCTTCCTCCAACGCCTTCTCTATTTTCTCTATGGACTTCTCTCCTCCAATGATGTCCTTTTCATCAAGGAAGTAAGGAACCCCTTGACTAATAAAATTTGTTTCTATTATGTTTTTGACATCTTGTGCGTCTTTTCTTGAATAACAAACAAAAGCAATACCTACAGGCTCTTCTCTTCCGAAAAGTGGTTCAATAAAAACACCCATGCTCATTCACCCCTATACATATTTTACATCCTATATCAATTTCACATAACGTTTTATATCCAAACTTACTTCATATATCTCCCCGATTTAGTAGCATATCCGAACATTGTTCGTATATCCATCTCTCTGAACGAACTCTTTTGACTGTGATTGCTTCCACAATTTTTCTCATCGTTACCATTTCTACTTAATTTTCCTTTATCTAACTTTATATAAGTTCCCCACAATACAAGCCCCAGCCGCGCCACGCCGTATTGAAATACGGCGCATCCGTCTGTGTGTTCTGGACTTCTTTCTTAACCTTTTGGGGGGACGCTATCTCTATCATTTTGTGATACTTTCTCCTCTTTTTCAGGTAGTTCCCCTAACCATTCTTTCCGTATTTCTTCTTTAAATTTTTCCCATCTCTCGTCTCCTAATGCGCCTTTTAATATTTTTGTAAATGATGATCCCGCCCTATCGAATTCCATAAGCCAATCTGAAACTGTCTCTGTTTTTACGGTTTCCTCTAGCGTTTCCATTTCCTTTTTCTCTATCGTTACCATCTCTTCTTTTTCTATAATTGTACCTTCTGTTGTGGCCACTTTTATTTTATATTTTTTCAACTTTTCCCATTCATACTTAATAGACAAATCCTTGGTAGATTTTGGACTGATTGTTACTTTCTCAATTTGCTTTGGCTCGTTATTGATGTAGACCTTGTCAACAGTTGCCTCAAAGGCACCACTATTTCTAATTGCTACATTGATACTTTTATCACTTTTTTCAGAGAATTGAACGTTTTCAATGGTTATTTGCTCAGGTTTTTTCTCGATGCTCCCCCTTTATAGTTGGGGTATTTATTTCATTCATTTTTAACTTTTAC
>CAZOEM010000019.1:0-2726 GCA_964578735.1 uncultured Halobacteria archaeon
AGGCCGTACACCTCACCGACCTCTAACAACAAACCCTGCACATGCCAATCAATGTCTGGGATTTCGACCATCTTTTCTTTGAGAAAATCAATAGTCTCCGAGTGCAATTCCTTAACATCAATCCATTTTCTGTGTGTTGCCATGGGGAGTTCAGAAAAGAATATATTCAAGTATTTGGGATGATTCTTTATCTCCTCAACTATTAACGGCTCAATTCTTTTAGGAGAACGCTTAAAGTTACGCGCTAAAGTATTAAAGAGCGCGTACTGGAGTATCCGATCGTCTGTTTCTTTCTTGAGGAAAGAAAACGCACCACTTCGTTTTGTTATGTTTTCGAGAAGATCAATATCCGGCTCTCTTATAAGTTTTTCTAAATCTGAATCTTGTGGGAGGTTAAGAGAGAAAACCATTGCAGTAACCAGAAATTGGTCTTTGGCATTGATAATCATACCGGCATACTTATCCCATTCCATAAAATGAGCCCCCGTTCTAAAACCATCAAGGAAACTGCTCGTAAAATGTTTTAGGGCAGAATTCGTCTCAAAAGCTCTGCCAAGGATATTGTCTGCTACTTTAGGCTTTGTTTCCGACAATTTTCTGATAAATCCTTTGAATGGATTAAATTTCCATTCCTCGATAATCGTATGCTGGCCGGCAATCTTATTAAGTTTTGCAAACCATCCCCCAAGCTCGACTTCGTTAATTGAACTAATAAGTTGATCAATTTCTTCGCCTCGGCTTTTTTCGGCTGTATCCCACCCTTCTTGCTCTTGATAAGTTACTGGATCACCAACTAACAACCTAAAAAGATGATAAAGTTCGTCGTTCAGAATATCGCGGCGTAATTTTTCCGACTCCTCAACTTTTCTTTTTTCGCTTCTGTTAATCCAGTAAAGCCGTTCTTCGATAGTAGCAACAATGCCAAGATGGTCTGTCATTTTGCCTTCTGTTTCTCCAAAGACAATTTTGCGATAAATGTCGGCGATATATCTCAGATCGTCAATGATCATCTGCGCAACATCGTCTCCGTATAAAACATTACTTGGGGTTCTGCTCGCCTCATCAAATACACCAATAAGTTTTAATTTTAATTTCGGGTCTTCTGCTGCCTTATATAATTCATAGGTGAGATTAATCGCTTCCCGGCGCATTTTTTTCAAGAAATCAGTTGGAGACACAACGCCAGAGTGCATCGTAATCGTATATTGAGCTTGATCATTTAAACCCGATGTCGTGCCCTCAAAAGAGGGGTTGAGTAACTCCCTTAACACAATCTCAACAAGTTCTATGTGTCGCAATTGTTCATTGCGAGGCCAGGCCAGTACAAAATCAAGAGCTTCTCTTTGTGCTCCATATCCAATCTTGCTTTTTGTTAGAACATTATAGTCGTATTGCGAGAATTTTTTAATGATTTCTAATGCCTTATTTTTCACTGCTGGATCTTCGTGCAGAGAAAGTGCTGCTATCAATTTCAACATTTCCTTGTGGGCTATGTATCTTATGTGACCAAGAAGCTCTATGCATTTTAATATCAAATCTTTATGAGATTTACCCTCGAACTCGCCGAATTTAGATTTATGGATAATGGAGGGCGTGGCTTCTTTTTCGATTATGTATCGTATTAATTCGAGTGTTTGATTGGGCACCTTATAGACAATTTCTTCTAGCAAGTCCGTTGCTTCAAGTATTAAGTCATTATTCTTAGATTTTTTGATATCAGCGATAATTCTGTGCGCAAAATTAGCAAGATATTCATCCGCCTTCGGATTATTTAATTCCATTAATTTTCTAAGTTGACCTTTATTTTCCTTCATGGCAATTATGTCATTAGATTATCAATATTAAATGTTTTGTTATCGAGGTAACTGTTAAATAACTCTTTGGCTATGACAGGTTGTTTTAGCCAAAGTATCCTTCCTGTTATAGAAGCAAGATCATTTTGTAACAAAAGTTCATTAAGATGAAAAAGATGTATTTGATAGATTATTAAGGCATTTTTTATTTTCTTTTTCTTTTCGTTACTACTGAGATAAAATGGTGAGTAAAAATAAACTAACGCTTCGTATTTAAGAAGAAGTTCTGTAGCCGTTTCCACAAGAGTATCAATTTTTTGTCTGTGCTTTTCTCGTTCATCTGTGCTCGCTTCTCGTTTATCAATCTCCGAAATATATAAATCTCGTATCGAGATTGCCCCTCCGAAGTTTTTCAACTTATTTTCAACATCACTTTTAAATGCAGATTTACAAACAAAAACCAGCATGACTTTTTGTTTGTTAAACATCAAATATTCTGAAAGATTTGAAATCTCATGCGCCCCCCAGATAAAAACAATAGTTGAAATATCATCATTTACTTCAGATATGCTGACATTTTCCAAATTCACCCTACTTTGGGGCCATTTTATAAAACATAAGTCCTGATTCATGGTGTGTCCCAGTTCTTTTCTAATTCGTTGGGCGCCCCAAGCAGCAATTGTATGCAACAGAGTTATATAATCATCATTGTGCAGCAAAATTACTTGGCCAGGATTAAAGGTAAGTGTATTAGATAAGATATTGGCGTATTTATCTATCCCAGATTGGTTGGTATTGCATGTCAGGGAACTATTTTGCCCAAGAACATTTTTATATCCCTCAATTGAATAAAAGAAATCTTCAGAGATATTTAAAAAATTTCTCCTTATATAAAAATTATTTAGATGCAAATTATTTAAAATGTTAAATGCC
>CAZOEM010000019.1:2736-15464 GCA_964578735.1 uncultured Halobacteria archaeon
ATATAAAAAAATGCTGGGTTTTGTAGCTGCAATGCAAGTATCTGTTGACCGATGACATAACATGATTGACACCCTAAACCATTTCGGCAGTATTCATCAGCGTCCATATTCTTCCCACCCACGCTTATTTGCTTAGAGCTCGTGTCCTGATTTGTAAAGAAAACAAATTTATTAATCGTTTGGTTCTTGTGCTTTTCAACAACCTCTTTGAGTTTTGATTCCCAATTCGCCTGCACACTGCTTTCAACCTTTATATCTCCAGTTATCGATTCGGTGTCAGATTTGGGTGATGATTTTCGGGTACGCTCTTTTTCGATATTAACGCCAAAAGGTTCAACAGATGCGTCGTTATTAAGCACCTCGGGGAAAGCCCCCTGCTGTAATAAATTATTAACCAGCGACTCAAATCCATACTGGTCAATTGTTTTTAGTTTTTGAATAATTTGTTGATCTGTTACCATAATGCAGAATGGCTTTTACTGTGCATTGTTTTCTACAATCTTAATCTCCTCCGGGGTGAGGCCGTAGAGTTTATAGACGAGCTGGTCAATTTGTTTTTCGTAGTCGCGGACTTTCGCTTGTTTTTCGGAGTTTTCTAAATAATCATCGTCTTTGGTAACGGCAAGGATTTTATCAACTAAAATAATAAAGGGCTGTTGATCTTTCAATTTGATTTGGGGAACGCCAATGCTATTAAGAGCTGGGATGGTAACTTGCCAGCCAAAAAATAGTTTTGAGTAAAAATAATTTATCAAAACTGAGTTCAGTATACTCAAAATAAACTTTATGCTGTATTCGTCTTTTTTAATCAAACAAGTATATGCGGTATTTAAACAATAATATTGTTCGTTATCGTAAGCGCAACTGATCTTTGTGCTCTTTCTTGGTAAAAGAAGTTTTTCTTTAGCAAGAAAAAGTCGTTCTTCTCGCGCCCTGTGCAACTTACTCGAGTAATTAATATATTTATTTTCTCTTTTTTCTTTCCAATTTATTAACCACTTTAACACATCGCGGCCATCAAGAACTTTCTTAAATGTTTGACTCTTCTTTTCGTTAGAAAAAACCTCGCCTTTTGATAAGCCTGAATAAATAATTCCTTGTTGAATTTCAAGAATTTTATCAATTTTAGTTTTGTCGCCATCAAGGACTTTGTAAATTATGTCTTTTGATTTGTTGTCTAAGTTGACGGCAAATAAATAAAACGGGAGTTCTCTAAATGAATCTTGGTTAAGTGTTGATACACGATATCCTAAATCTCTTATAACTGGAAATTTCTCTAATGATTTTCCGCCTTTCATTGTGCTGATAATAGATGTATCAACCGCTGCTTCAAAAACTCTTTCTGTAAATAAACCAATGAAAAGGATCGAGGTATTATCAAGTAGGTATTTTCTTATGTATTGGTATTCAACATTTGAATATAACCCTTCTGGCAAAATGAAAGTTAAAATACCTTGTAGACGCAGGATTTTGTTGCCTTTCTCAAGAAAAAGTGTAAATAAATTAAATCTACCATGCCCCGTTTCAAATATTTCAGCGAATATTGTCTTATCAGTAGTGCTTATTTCTTTGACACTGACATATGGTGGATTGGCTATCACAACATCAAAACCTCCTTTTTCTCGAAAAACCTCCGAAAAGTAAACTTCAAAATCAAACTCTCTGTGGCCATGAGTAATTTTGCCGATCAACTCGTCAATTTTTGCTTTGTACTCCTGTTTCTTATTCGCATTTGCCTCATTAAGGTGAAGTCGTATAGTTTTTTCTAACTCCGACATTGAGTGTTCGTAAAACATATCTTTCATTCCACCCATCTCTTTTTGTACGCCCAGCAATGAGTTACCCTGCATAATCTTGTAATCCAAGTTCGGAAGCGGTTTGATTTGCTTAATATCTTCTTCGTCAACGATCAGCGAAAGCCAGAGCCGAAGTTTGGCGATCTCTACCGCACCGAGGTCAATATCTACGCCATATAGGCAGTTTTGAATTGCGTGGCGTTTGAAGTCATAGATTGTTCGCCCCTTCTTGGTTTTCAGATAGCTCGTAAGCGCGTTTCTGGTGCGGATGATCTCATTCATCATTCCTACCGGGAAAGCTCCCGAACCAACGGCCGGGTCGCAGATGCGAATTGTTTCTAATTTTTCGTCTATGAGATTGGCGTTATCGCGGACACTCTTGGGAAGTTTATACGAATAAGTTTTTGTTTCCTTACCTCGGCTCTTTACTTCTGCTTCATGCTCAACCGTGCTCTCGCCGAATTTAATAAGCGTCTCAATATCTTTTTTGCTCACCTTTTTCTCAAGTTCCGTGGCCAAGTAATTCACCAAACTCTCTTGGCACATATAATGGACTATCTCTCGCGGGGTATAATAAGTGCCTTTGGATTTGCGATCTTTGACTTCCAAGAGATTCTCAAAAACCTTGCCCAACATTTCCGGGTCCACGGCAACTTCTTTTTCCAGTGGTTCATCTTCTTTTACGGTAAAGTTGTAACGGTCAAAGATGTCCAAAATACCCGTACCCTTGTCTTTCTCTTTCGTAAGATAGTCATTTGAAAACAGATCGTTTCGCAAGATAATGTCGGTTTCTTTCCAGTCGTAATTGTTTATCGGATCAAAAAGGCCTCCGTTCAAAAACGGGATTTTGCATTTAAACATGCTGAAATAGTGATCGTCATGCGAGCGATCATTGCGCAGTGCTTCGTAGAAAAGCGGCTCAAGAATGTCGTTGAAAAAGTTTTTGTAATCGCCGTGCTTTTTATCAAAGAGTTCCCGCAAAAAGTTCTTTGACCCCGAGCCCCACGCCTCGCCCCGCTTTACACCAAACCAGCCCTTCTTTTGTAGGAAGTAAAGAAATACGATTTGGCCGAGAAGTTTTTTACCGAAGTCAACGGTGTCAATATTCTTGCCGGCGAAATCAGCCTTAATCGCTTTGTCATTTTTTAGAACCTCATCCAGCGTTTCTTTGACCCGCAAATACAGGTCGCGATATTTTTCAAAGAATTCTTTGGTGACCTTTTCTATGTTAAATGCTTCCTCAATCTGTTTGAGGGTAGGATTGGTGGCATCATCTTCAAGAATGGGCACCAATCGGCTCTGCGCCGTATGGCTGGTCTCCTCAACTCCTACAAGAAATGAGTACCGCTTGGCCGGCGTGAATTCCTCTTTGGCTTTTACCCGACCGCTTGGCGTTTCGGTTATTTTGTATTCCATCTTCACCAAAGAAAAACGCCAATCGTTTTGATTGGGTGATACAAAAGCAATGAGCCCGGCTTCCTTTTCGCCGCGCTCTTTGAGATAGTCGCCCACGAAATTACGAAGCGTTGTGCGGGCCCGATCAATGGAGCTTTCTTTTTGGAGATAGACGATAAGGATATCAATTTTATTATCCTCCGGGTCTGTATAGCTACCGATTCGCTCATAGGTCTTAACCTTATCCCGATACTTTTCGTGGACATATCCGCGAGCATGAAATGCCTTTGATTCATCAATTTCGTTTACAAGGTTTTTGATGAAATATACAAATTGACCCTTATCAAAAGGGTTTTGAAGTGTTTTTTGAACCAGTTGTTGAGCTTCTTTCGTAGTCATTATTTCTTCGTGAAGTATTCCGATAAAATAACTTCCCGGGGGCCAAAAGTGCGCGCGGCGCTTTCCGCGACATGCCCTTCAAGGAGTGTGGATGGAATATTGCCTTGTAACACAGCCAGAATCTTCATTGGGTTCGCGCCGTTCTTTTTTATTTCCTTTTGCAGTTCCTGAAGCGCTTTTTTGGTTGTCTGTTTCGGCAGGCCGCCCTCTTCAAGCTGTTTGATAACTTTCTTGAGATAGAGCTCCTGATCCTCGGTGTATTGGCGAAAATCCCTGACTGCTTTTAATATGCCGAGAATTTGAGTGGCGCTGTCGCGGCCGCCTCTTTGTTTTGCTTCCGGTAAATCTTCCATTGTGGCAAATTCAAACGCTTTTTTATTTTTCTCAAGCAGAGCATAGAAATCTTTGCCTAAGTTTTCTCTTTTCTCGTCTGACTTTGTCTCAAGAAGTTTTGCCGCGGTTAAGAAATCCAATTCTTCCGATTCTTCGCTATTACCGATTTGAAAAAACTTCTGAAGCCGGCCCTTGCGGAAATAGGTCAAAAGCGCAATTCCATCTTTTCGCGCTCGGGCGGTTCTTGATTTTTTAGGAAGCCGTTTTATTTTCTCAAACACATCCGGCTCTTCATCGCGGACTGCCTTAATTGCTTGCAAATATTTAAGCTCGCTTTCTTCCGTTTCATCCTCGCCAGTAATGGTCTTTTTGGACACCAAGCGGTTAAAGAGCTCAAATGACTCAACCGGCTCGCCTTCGGTAAGAAGCCGGGCATCGGCGCCAAGCATTGAAATAAAAGCGTGGATTTTTGCCTCCGCCGCTTCTTTTAACTTTATGAGGTCGTTGGACTGCTTTGTGGGAAAGAAGTTAAAGCTATACACCTTATCGAACTTTGCATCCACTCGATTGATGCGGCCGACGCGTTGCATAAGCCGGGTAGGATTCCAAGGAATATCGTAGTTGATGACTACATTTGAACGATGCAGGTTTACGCCTTCAGAAAGCACTTCGGTTGTAATAAGAATACGGAAGTCATCTTTGGGGAAGCGAGCCCGAGCGTCAAAGTTTTCAATGACTTTCTCCCGTGTGGCCGCGCTTGAGGAACCAGTAAACGCCAATACCTGATTCGGATAAAATTCGCCAAGTTGCTTCTCAAGATATTCGGCTGTTTCTTTTGATTCAGTAAAGAGAATAAGTTTCTGGGTTTTGATGATGTTCTTTGAACCAAGCTTTTCTTTGAAGGCGATAAGTTTGGGATCACGCTTAATGTCTTGCCACGATTTCTCAATTTCTCTTAAGAAAGCAATGTCATTCTCCAAATCAGTTTTTAATTCCTTGCGAAAATCGCTTGACGGAAACTTTTCCGCTTTTTCTTCTTCAATGAGGCGTTCGATTGATTCCTCGTCATTACTCTCAAGAAACTCAAAAACTTTATTGGTGTGCTTCTTGCTTACATAGACATTGCCTTTTTCAAACTCCTCCAAGAAACGCTCGTAGGTGGCGATAAATCTCCTCACGGTATTTCTAAATGCATGGAAGCTGGATTCAAGGCGCTTGATCATCAGAATCTTCATGAATTTGCCCATGTTTTGCTGGGCAAGCTCTTCCGGCTGGGTGAGTTCGCCTTTGTAGTAAAGCATTGGCCTATAACGAGCGTATGTGAATTTCTTCGCGAGTAATTCTATGGTGTGGCTGAAAATTTTATCTTCCTCGTCATTGAGCTCGTAAAATACCGGCTCGGGGTCCATGACTTCCGGGAATTTAAGTTTTTGCTCTTCAAGATCGCGAGCAAAATAGCGCACGATTTCTGAACGGGTTCGGCGCACCATAAGATACTTGAGCACCTTTTCTCGGATTTCATTGGCGTTTTCTTTTACTCCCTGCATATATTTTTCGTAATCCTTTTGGCGGTCAAGGTTTTTCAGCTTTTTATCAAGCGCCGAAAAGAACTTTTCAAGGTCCGGGAGATTTGGAATAGTGCTTTTTCTCGCTTTTTGGAAAAACTTGAGCTGGCTCAAAATGTCTTTTGGCGAGTTGTTATAGGGAGTCGCGGTTACAAGAATGACGCGCTTGCCACGGGTGATCTGGGCAAGTTTTTCGTAAGTAACATTGGATTCGGTGCGGAAACGGTGTGCTTCGTCAATAAACACATTGTCATATCGTTCTGTGCCTTCTTTAATAAGCCTGTCCATTTGGCCTAATGACTCAAAACGAGTTTGTCTAACTTGAAAGTCCTCAAACACATTCGGCCAAGAGCCGGGGTTGTTTTTCTCAAGAAGCACCGGTGGAGCTAAAACAAGATTTTTACCGTCTAATTGCTGGGCGAGCATTGCCGAGATGTATGTTTTACCAAGTCCGACTACATCGGAGATAAAAACGCCGCCATATTCATCAAGGATTTTTTTAGCGTTTAGAACTGCTTGCTCTTGATACTCCAGTTTCTTAAATTCGGTCGGCACATATTTGTAGATAATTTCATCGGTCCGAGTGAGATCGTCTTTGAAGTATTCGTATAAGAATTTGAGATAAAGTTCATGTGGGGAAATATCGTCGTTAAGCCATGTTCGGGTTCTGATGGACTCAAGATATTTGTCTTTAACATCCACGGCATCTTTCCAGAGCTCATTAAATTGCTCTTTAGCGAATTCGTAATCGGCTCTGGTTTTAAGCTCAACATTGAATTCCAAATTATCTCGTAAGCCGGCCGCGGTGAAATTACTTGAGCCCGTGATAACACGGCCTACATCGCGATCTCCTTTTTTGAAGGTCATGATGTAAAGCTTGGCGTGGATATTTTCTGTGGGATAGGCACGAATTTCCAGTTTGCCAGAACGAAGCCATTCAATGAATTTGCGGACTCCCTCTTCAACGCTGGGATTATCTTCGGATTGCTCCATTTCTTCGGCAACAAATTCTTCAAGTTGTTTTTTCACTTCGGCATGAGAAAATTGCAGAAGCGGCTGCTGTTCCTCTTTAGCTTTATGAATCAGCTCCACGACTTCTTTATTGGTACTGATGCCGATAAGAATCCTTATTCTTTCTGTTTTCTCAAGCGACTTATATATTGCGTGAAAACCGCTGGTGTAAAAGTAGCCAACCAACACATCAAAAAACCGAGTGTCTTTAATAAGCACCCTAAATCTATCCAGCAGGGTCTGATTCTTTTCGTTTGTGATAAATGTTAGATCGGAGTTCATATTCATTTTTCTCTTACCTTTTTAACTTCTTCCCGATCGGCCTCGTTGCCGATAAGCCGCACATAAAACTCACACCCGTCCACGCCAAGAGCGCCGCACTTGCAATAAGTCATGCTTTTATGCGTATTCCAGTAAATCTCGTCGCCGCACTTTTTGCACCTATAATGTATTTCTTTTTTGATTTTAGTTTTTGTTGTCATATCAATAAAAAGAATTCTAACGGAACTTTTACGATATTTTTATTTCGCAAAAACTCAAGATTGCTTTTAGAAATAACAAGCCCGTAATTTCCTTGTGTCTTTTCCAGCGAAGCCTCCGCCTGTTGCGCTTCCTTATCACCAAGCCCAACCTCCATAACAATTTTTTTATCACCGATCTGCAAGATAAAATCAGCACCCCCTTTGGCGGAGTCGTAATAAATTGGCGAAATAAGCTTTCTCCCGAATTCCCTGTGCAAATAAAGCGCCGCGATATCTTCAAGATATTTGCCTTTATATTTTTCAAAAGCGGCCGCGCCATCAACAATACTAAGTAGAGTATAGCGTATGGCTGGAGTCATAAAATAATATTTTGATGGCTTGCGCACCTTTTTATAGGCAGAACCATAAGGATGCACCCGAATAATCATCTCCGCTTTTTCTAACGCGGAAAAAATATCAATCAGAGTGTTTTGAGAAATATCGGTCAGATTTTTTGCCAAGCTCGTAATGCTTACTTCATCGCTACTGGCAACCATCAAAAGAATGTTTTTTATCTTCTCGATTGTTTCGGCGCTGAATTTATTGAGTTCGAACAAATCTTTTTCAATAACCCGATCAATCAATTCATTCATCAACGCATGAGATTTATTCTCATCATCTATGCGTAAAGCAAATGGCATCGTGTCAAACTTTAAATATTTATTAATCTCGAGCCGATCTACATCAAACCAATATTTTTTAACATCTTCTTGGAGATTATTCAGATTCGTATAACATGCATCAGCGCTCTCGCTATAAAAAAGAGCATTCTTTATTTTTTCCTTCAGCCCCTTTATGGGAAATTTAGTTTTAATTTCTGTCTTTTGTGAAGCAAGACCCTTGGTTTTGAGCAGGATATATTCCTCAAAATTCATTGGGTATAATTTCTCAAAGATAATTCTTCGCGCAATATCAGTTGTTGACTGCAAAGAAATAGCCGAGGAGCCGGTGCAGATTACGCATACATTTTTTGATTTATCATAAATTGATTTCAAAACGGAGGGCCAATTTTTATCAAAATGGATTTCATCTATAAAGATGAAAATATTCTTGTCGAGTTTCTCGAAACTTGTGCCGAGTATTTTTTGATACTCTTCAAGCGCAGTGTATAAATCTGATCGCAGAATATTAATGATCTGATCTACAGAAATATAAAGAAGCTCCCTCTGGTGTTGCGGAAAAAGTTTAAAAAATAATTGAGCCAGTAAGGTCGTCTTACCTACGCCACGGAGCCCGGGGATGCCGACAATTCGCACCTCTTTTTTGCCAGCGATAAAATCGTTAATGTGTTTTTCCACACGAATAAAGATATTCCGAGTAAGATACGGATTCCCGGCTTCATCGTGGGTCAGGCTTCTCAAAAGAGAGGGCGCCCGGCTTAACTGGTTCTGGATGTATTGATTTATTTGTTCTTGAGCCATGTTTTTCTATGCCTTTAGGCTGATATACAAACCTCACTTACTATGTTAATCCATTGATATAGAGAAGTCAATAGGCCGTATTTACACCCAAACAAAGGCTTTTTTGACCAATTTACTATTTACGATTCCTGCTATTTTGAATATAGCAGATTATATCGGATTAGTTTGTATCGAGGAGTTATCCACAAGAATTATACTTGACAGTATAATTCATATTGCTATGATTAAATTGAACATTGAGGGATAATTTATGAAAAAACAGAAACCAAAAGAGGCATACGAACTCAGGCGAGATATTTTGGAGAGCCTTCTCTCCAATACTCTTACCGCAAAAGAGACAAAAGAAATCAGCGGTCTTTCTTACCGTCAGCTTAATGACTGGGATACGAAAGGTATTTTGCCAGCACAGAAACGAGAATCTTCAGACACTTGGCGATGGCGAAGATTTACCGGCGCTCACGCGATCCAACTATCCGTTCTTGCGAAATTGCGAAAGACTGGCCTGCCGGTGATTGATTTAAAAAAACTTCACCAATGGATGAGAGATGGGGGAAAATCAATGTCGGAATATATAAAAGAACAGATTGCGCGCGGCCATGGGGTGTTTTTGAGCACTAACCTTAAGGATAGATTTTTCTTTAACTCTGATGGGGACAAAGACATTAGCGAAATGATTCTTCTGGCCTACAACGAGCATGGCGGCATGGGAATTGTGATGCAGATTAGCATCAATGATATTGTCAACGATATTCTGAAAACATTGAATCAGAAACCGTTGAAGTGAAAAACTGAATAATCCACGCGGTTTGGGAGATTAAAAATTAATTAATAAAAAACTCTCAAGCCGCGACATCGTCCAAGGGGTCGGGACGGCAAAGGATCACATTAAGCTGTGCATTCTTTGTCTATACCCACCTCTTTTTTCTTTGGGGTCTGGAGAAAAGAGGTTCCGAAACAAATCGAGAACTACATGTTACCGAAAAAGGCCGTCGAAGAGTTCAAGAAAATTTACAGAAAATGCTACAACATCGAACTAACAAACGAAGAAGCAAGCGATAAAGCAAATCGCCTCGTGCGTTTGTATCAGGCCGTTTACAGCGACCCTGCTTTTGGGCATGTGGAATTAAAAAAGAAATCCGGCCATGAAACTCAGTGATTGTCTCCGCGAAGTCGGAAGACCTGTTGCGTATTACCCGAAACTCTCCAAATTTGCCGGCTCAGTAAAAGCCGCAATTTTCCTGTGCCAGTTTATTTACTGGGAAGGAAAACAGATGGACAAAGAGACGCGCTGGATTTTCAAAACCCAACGAGAGATTCAAGAAGAAACCGGGTTGTCCCGATACGAGCAAGAGGGAGCAAGGCGGGAATTAAAAAAACGCGGCTACCTCGAAGAAATCTACAAAGGCATCCCAAGAAAAGTTAACTATCGGA
This sequence comes from uncultured Halobacteria archaeon, assembly GCA_964578735.1. GTDB lineage: Archaea > Halobacteriota > Syntropharchaeia > Alkanophagales > Methanospirareceae > Methanophaga. The sequence goes on from CAZOEM010000019.1 coordinate 12,609, forward strand.
TCAATTGGGATAAATTTAACAGCGGTTGGGATGAGTGGATTAATGATCAATAACACGAGATACTACCAGACAAGTATGGGGAAAACCAACAAACTTGTATGCGGATAATCCCAAAACAAGTAGCGGGAAAAGCTGCAAGCTATATCATAGAGTACCGCATTGACTACTCTTCACATACTACCCCACATACTACTGAACAATAAAACAATAAATGCGTACGCGCTAAAACGCGCGCGAGCGAATTTTAAGAAATTTATGGAAAGCAACAAAGATCAAAATAATGAAGATATAAAAATTGCACTTGAGAAAATGCACAAAGCATTTCCCAAGGCGGTAGATACGCTCATAGAACTTTTGGCAAGCAAAAACGAGGGCGTAAAATTTCAGGCGGCTCGCGCAATTCGCGATCTTATTCTGGGTAAACTCAATAGGTAGGTTTCTACTTAACCCAACTTTTTATGCCCAAACTCAAGCATCTAACCGAATATCACAAAAAAGCGCTGGAGCTGAAATATAAAGGCAATCCGTATCAGGATATCGCGGAGATTTTGAATAGCCAGTTTGAAAAAAGTAGAAAAGCAGGGTTTACCGAGCAAACAATAAAAGATTGGTTTAAGGAATCAGGAACGCTTTGTGAGATATACAAACTTTACGAACAAGAAATGGATGAGATTCATCGGGAGACAATAGATGCAATCAAAAAGGCCGGCGTGCGAATACGGGAGCAAAATTTTCGCATTGCCAATGAAATGCTTGTCGCGCTGATTGGCAGCCAAACCGATAGCGTAAAACTTGGCGCCATCAGAGAACTTCTTGATCGCGTAGAAGGCAAGCCCAAGGAAGTAATCAGTATTGATGAGAAACATACTACCTATGAACAAATCATCCGCGAGCTCGAGCGGGAACAACAAGAATACAAAGAAAATGAAGAAAAATCAGCTGTGGGCAAATCAGCTTGATGGATATCGGAAATTAGCATAGGGGGTGTATTGAATAAAGGTCAAATAATAAACCAACAAAATCCATGAACGAAGGCAACGCAACAATCACCAACATCGAAGAAAACAAGGACAATTGAATATTACATTTATACCCGCAAATCTACGGAGTCCGAAGATAAGCAGGTGCTTTCCATTGACTCTCAAACGGATGAGTTAAAGAAAGTCGCCCGCGACAATAAGATTAGGGTTAAGGCCATAGAATCCGAAGCGCACTCCGCAAAAGCGCCGGGCCGACCGGTATTCAATAAGATGATGAAAGAGATTGAGGCCGGGAAAGCGCAGGGGCTCTTGGTGTGGCACGCAAATCGGCTCTCAAGAAATTCCGTAGACACTGGATTGATTATTTACTTGCTTGATATCGGAAAGTTAAAAGAGGTCCGAACGCCGGGACAGATATTTCGCGACAATCCGAATGACAAGTTTTTGCTGAATCTTTTCTGCAGTCAGGCCAAACTTGAAAACGACAGCAAGGGCGTGGATGTAAAACGCGGACTCAAAAAGAAGGCCGAGATGGGATATTTGCCGAGCGGCGCAAAAGCCGGCTACATGAACGACCCATACGCCGAAAAAGGCAATAAGCGAATCAAAGAGGATCCGGTGCGATTTCCGATTGTAAAAGAAATGTGGCGCTTGATGCTTAGCGGCGTTTACCGGGTGCCGAAAGTGGTGGATATCGCAAATAATAAACTTGGATACTTAACGCCAAAGCACCGGCGCATTGGCGGAAAGCCAATGGCCTACAGCGCGGCGTATGTAATGTTCCGGGATCCGTTTTACTACGGCATGTTTGAATTTCCGAAAGGGTCAGGCAACTGGTTCAGAGGACGGCACAAGCCGATGATCACCGAAGAAGAATTTATGAAAGTTCAGGAAATGCTTGGTGGGACAGAAAACGAACGGCCGCACATCCATACCTTTGCCTTTACCGGCATGGTCAGATGCGGCGAGTGCGGATGCATGATAACGGCCGAGCATAAAACCAAACGCCAGAAAAACGGAAATACTCACCACTATACTTACTACCACTGCACCAAACGAAAGCGGGGTCCGAGGTGCTCGCAAAGTGTTGTTCAGCAAAATGATTTAGAGGGGCAGATTATCGCCACGCTTGATCAACTGGACATTTCTCAAGAGGTCCACGATTTTGGAATGAAATGGATGCGCGAACAAAACGCCAAAGATTCGGTGAACACCAACGCGGTCCTCACTAATCTGCAAAAGGACTACAAAGATTGCGTGGCAGTGATAGACGGCCTTATTGATATGCGGGCCAGGGAGGAATTAAACAAGGACGACTTCCAAAGACGCATGAACGATTCCCAAAAAGAAAAAAGGCGCCTTGAGGAACTTTTGGTTGACACCGGCGACCAGATAGACAAGCGAATTAAATTTGCCAATGAAGCCTTCGAGTTCGTGGAGCACGCCATCCTGAAATTCAAAACCGGGCCGTGGGAGAAGAAAAAAGAGATTCTCTCCACCCTCGGTTCGAACCTCTCTTTAATGGACAAAAAGCTCAGTGTTTCCTTAGAAAATTCGCTTGTGCCCCTCAAAACCGTCTCACTCGTGTCAGGTCGAGTAATTGCGCAGGTTCGAACCGCAAAAAACCCAGTGAATAAAACAGAAATCGAGCAATCTCTTGCCCGATCTCAATCAATGCTCCGGCGGCAGGACTCGAACCCCTCTCGGTCGCCCTAGCGCTATAGGCGTCTCAGTTTCTTAAACCAAGCGCAACATTACTTCCCCTAGTAGACAATGTTTGTCTGGTAGAATCTTCGGTATAGAAAAATCCTTTATAATTCTACATAGCGTTTACTTTTCAAAAAATTGAGATTATTCTCCAAGCTAAACCAGCAAA
>CAZOEM010000020.1:0-15420 GCA_964578735.1 uncultured Halobacteria archaeon
CAGAGGCATATTTTGCCTATTCCTATTCTCCCCCACGACCTTCTTGCACCCGCTTTCTGTACTCTTCCGCACCTTCCTTGATTCTTCGCCGGTATTCCTCTCTACCCCTTGCAATTTCATTCGCTAACTCATCCTCTTTACCTTCGTCCCGAAGCTCAGCCAGACCCTGCATTATCCATTGCATAATACGAGGGTCTAAGCGTCCACTTCCACCTTCTTCCTGTATTCTCACCATTTTTTTTTCACCTCCACATAATCGAATTACGCATTACGCATTACGCATTACGCACTACGACCATCCTCCCACTTCTCGGGATTCACCATCTTGTCAAGCACATCGTCCACGAGGTCATCCAAACCACCGCGCACGGATTTTACGGTCTCTGTAATTCCCTGCTCCTCTTTTATTTCCGCTATTGCCACATCGAGCTCCATCAAAGCCGCGCCAAGTCGTTCTATCTCCTCTTCACTCAGCCTGCCAGATTCTATCCTTCGCATTGCTTGATGTTTCAAAGCATCTTTTATCACTTCAACTAAAGCAATGACGAGCCCCAGGACCCCTTGCTTTAGATTCTCCTCGTCTATATCCAGCACCATGTTCCTACTTTACTACTTTATATTTTGTGTTCCGGACCGCACGAATTTCGTGTTCCAGAGCATCGAGCCGCATTCAGGGCAGTAGTTCTTGCCGGTATTCGGATTAAACATTCTACCACAATGGGGGCATTTCATTGTTTTTTTCATTTCTTCTCCGCCTCCTTTTCCAATCGTACTTCTAAAACGCCATGTTTATACATCCTTTTTCGCTCTCCTTTTACCGGAGAGGGCAAATCCACCTCCTTATAGTATCGCTTTTTAGCTTCGCCTTCTGTAAATATAACCAATTTGGTTCCGGAATCGGCAATTTCCGTTTTTATCGCTTCCTCTTCCACTCCCGGCATCTCTGCTACAACCATTATGTAATCCTTTTCAGCCATAATGTCAATCAAAGGCTCTTTTTGCCTTACTGCTTCTTTATCCACCCGGATTTCCTTGACCTGCTCCTTCTCTCGTCCTCTTTGTCTTTGCGCTCCTCCCTTACCACTAAAAGAAGACACATGCTTTTCGCCTGTCAATGTCCTTACCGAGTAGTTAACGTCAACATGAGGACGCATCCCGATTGAGGACCTTCCACTTGATCTCGCGCCTCCACCTTCCTTCATTCTTTTCTCTATCTCCCTGTCTACTTCTTCAAACCGTTCTTTGAAAGCATCCGAGTTTTTCAATCCCGCAACCATCTTTCCAAGTCCCGGAAGGAACCCGCCCAATATCTGTTCTGCTGCACCGATTCCCGCTTCTCCTTCTGTTTCCGCTTTCTCGTCCTTACCAGCGTTAACCGCTTCTTCCAGCTTTTTTAGCTTCTCTTCCAGCTCTTTTATCTTCTTATCCTTCTCCTCTTCGTTTTCTGTCATTGTTTTCTTCATTTTTTTTACACCTTCGTTTCTTTATCAGCATAATAGCCAGAATTCTATTCCTAAAAGTCAGTTCCACTTCTTTCTCCACGGCAAAGAACAAAGGGACTTTTCGCTCGTATCTACCATTAGCGGCGTTTGCAACTATCCTCACTATATCATTTTTCACTTCTACTTGTAGCTCTTTCTCCGTCACGGCAGAAGGTAATTCAGCTATTATCCTTATATTATCAGGCTCATCGAAAACATCTAACTTCTCTTCCCTTTTCTCGGTAAATGGTAAATCAGCCCTCAACCACCATTTAAATATTACCTTCTTTCCACTGCTTTCATCTATCGCGGACTGTTTGAATGCCAATATCTCTTTCTTTAGATACGTAGTCGCTGTCGGGTTTATTACGTCTCTGATCCTTGTAAGGACATCATTATCTGCTGTTGCACCTATCAAATCAGATAAGTCCCGTATCCCGGCGTACCTATTCCTGAGTAAATACCAGACTATTTCTCTACTTTTTCCATCTATGTGCGCCAAAAACCGGTCTAACTGGTTTCTCTGTCTCCCTTTTAGCTTCCCTTCTTCTGATATTGCAATGTCAAGGTCTTCACATAGCGATCCTACATCACCCAGCAAATCTTTCCTTATCACTTCTCTTACCATAGGTATGTGTATCAAAGCAAAAGCGAGAATACGCGGAAAATAATCGTTGAGCGAACCCACATTTATTTCTTGTAAACCGAGACCAACGTCTCTTTCAAACACATTTTCATCTTTGTGATGTTCCTTCACAAGACGAAGGATTTTCATTCTTAAATCCGGTGGTAAAAACTCAGACAACCTCTGCACCGTTCTTCCTTCTTCGAGTTCTAATTCTTCCATCATCTTCCTTTATCCTTCTTTCCCATTCTTTTCACCCTCCCATTCGTTCATGGTAAGTATCATTATTGAGCCAGAATCGCCCTCTCCTTTAACCTCGGACTCTCCCAGCCACAGTCCTTGCATCCTTCGTGCAGTAATTCCATTACAGGTGCCCTTCTACCGCATGAAGGGCAGGTTTCCATTTCTACTTCTCCTGTGACTGAGCTTATTTTCATTCTCTTCTCCAGCTCTTTTTCTATTGCTCTCATCGCTTCTTCAGCACCAGAGAAGTATGCATTCTCGATTACAAGAACCAGTCGCTCTTTTAGCATCCCACCAAGGTCTTTTGTTTCAATGTTAACGCCGTTTATTTCGCTCAACTCCGCTTCAAAAGCCACACACCTGTCAAAGTCATACCACCAGCATACGCGCTTATTTGTAAGGTATAGCCAGCCGGATTTCCACGTTTTTGCTGTTTCACCACCAGGAGCAGGATGTTCGAGCAAATACCACATCTTCTCCTTTTGCACAGTCTCTTCGTCTTCCATCAAAAATGTCACTGCATCTTCATTTATTATTGGAACTGTCCGCATCTCAAAGCTCAGTCCAAGTTCCTTCCTTCTTCTCCCTTCCGCGGCATACGCCCTTTGCGCCTCATCCCAGTCATTCCAAAGCCCGTATTCGAGCATAGTCTCTATTCCTGCGATTGCTGCCTTGAGTTTTATGCCTATCAACGGTATGCCTGCCATTGTGATCATCAAATCGGCATCAAGCATGATACCTTTATCTAAAACCCTATCCAGCAGGTCTACCAGAGTAGCACGAGTATCTCGTACGGGTTCCATTTTTATTTTATTTTAGCTACTCCGCTATTATCCTCTTCGCCTTTACGCTCTGCCAGCCACACCAGGGGCAGCCTTCCTCTAAGAGCTCTTCCTTTGATACTCTCTTCTCACATTGCGGGCAATACTCTTTCTCTATCTGCGCTTCTTTCCATGCCTGAGTCTCGTAATTCATGCCGGAAGGGAACTCCAGCCCGTATTGCGCCGCGGTCTCAAAAGAAGCAAGTGCTGCTCTTACTTTTATCCCCAGCAGTTCAACGTCGGCAACACTTACTGTAATGTCCGCATTTATCACTAATCCCCTATCCAATATCCTATCTATTGCCCCTGCTAATCCCGTATCACTATTTCTATCAGGTTCTAAAACCATCTTTTGTTCCTCATCTCACTATTGATACATTTAACTGAGTTCAAATGTACGTTTCGGTTATATCGAATTCCGAGATAAACGGAAATAAAAAAAGGGGTAACAGTATCTTTTCTCTACGGTGCTAACAGAACTTATATTTTGGTGCTGTATCGTCTATGGTTCCGGCTCAAAACCGTTATTAACTGCTTACTGCCACGGCTTTTTTTATCAATTCAGATGCAGTAGGAATTGTAACACCCACTGTCTTCGCTATATCGACTGCCATTGCCCCTGCCAAATCGCTTACTGTTTTTATCCCCGCTTCTTCCAATTTACGTGCTCTTCCATGTCCTATACCTTCAATGATAGTTAAAACCGGTTCTACAACGTCCTCCTCTACCGGTGCTTGCACTTCTGGCTTCATCTCCTCTTCAATTTCTTCCGGTATTACCTCTTTTGCTTCCTCTGTCTCTTCCTCTGCTACTACCTCTTCCACTTCCTCTATTACTACCTCTTCCACTTTTTCCTCTACTGGCGGTTCAGACGTCGGGGCCACGGTTTTATAACCCCCGACATATCTTTCTTTTCGCGCTTGATATCTCTCATCTAACCGCTTCTTCTTCTCTTCATATTCTTTTTTCATTTTTTTCTCCTCCTCCTATATTTTAATTACCTTTCAACCTATTTATAAAGACATATATTAGAAGCATATAAAAGTATCATCACCTTTTCCTACTTCTTTTCCCATCATCATTGCTATACTAATAAAATGATTATATAAGCAACATAGTTATAAGTTCCTATATACTCAAATCTCGCTATAAGATAAGAAGCATGTATGCGAAACATATTTAACCAGAAAAGGCACTCATAAACGCTTTTATATCCTCTTTAATCTCCGGAATGACAATATCACCAGTTATACCTTTTTTTAATCGCGTAATAGACTTTTTCATCTCTTCCTTCTCTTCTGCTGTGACTTTTTCATCCTCGTCCATCTCTTTTATTGCGAGCTCTGCTGCATCTATTATCGCCTTTGCTTGATTTAGCGTCTCTATTCGCTCTCTCCTCTTTTTATCCTCCGCTTCATATCTCTTCGCCTCGCTCATCATCCGCCCTATTTCTTCGTCCGCAAGTTTTGTTGACCCTTCGATCCTTATCGCCCTTTTCTTACCTGTATCCAGGTTCTCGGCATTTACGTTTAAAATGCCATTGGCATCTATATCAAAAGAGACATCAATAAGAGGTGTCCGTTTTGGCGCTGCCGGGATGTCATCAAAGGCAAACAAGCCAAGCGTTGTGTTATCCGCAGCCATTGTCCGCTCACCCTGCAGCACATGTATCGCGACCTTCGGCTGCTTATCTTCGGACGTTGTAAATATCTCGCTCTCCTCTACGGGTATTGTCGTATTCCGTTCGATTATCCGCGTAAATATCCCGCCTGAGGTCTCTATACCAAGAGAAAGAGGAATGACATCCAGCAGAAGGACATTATCTATCTCTCCTGCGAGTATACCGGCTTGAATTGCAGCCCCTTTCGCTACACATTCCATCGGATCAACTCCTTTCTCCGCAGTCTTAGCAAAGAAACGCTCGATTTTTTCACGCACTACCGGCATCCTCGTTGGTCCACCCACCAATACGAGCTTATCTATACCCTCGGGAGCAAATTTAGCATCTTCTAATGCGTGCTTTATCGGATCGTCTAACCGCTGAATTACGGGCTCGATTAGCTCTTCCAGTTTTGACCTGTTCAAGTTCATATTAAGCTCACGCACTCCGGATGCTGCTCGTACATGTACATTGGTAGAACGTGCAGAGGATAGTGCGATCTTCGCGCTCTCTGCTGCAGCCCGCAATTTCTGCATCGCTTTATTATCACTTCTTATATCAAGCTGATACCTCTTCTCCAGCTCATCAAGAAGGAATTCAACTATCGTCTCGTCCATGTCCAACCCGCCTAATTGAGTATCTCCGCTGGTGGAAATGACCTTAAAGACACCTTCTCTCAGCTTTAATATCGTAACGTCAAACGTACCAGCACCTAAGTCAAGTACTGCGATCTTCAACTCATTCTCCTTCTCTTTATCCAACCCAAAAGCTAAAGAAGCGGCAGTTGGTTCGTTTATCAGTCTAAGGACCTCTAAACCGGCTATTTTTCCCGCTTCCTTTGTCGCTGTCCTTTGACTATCGTTAAAATATGCCGGCACGGTGATCACCACCTTTTCTACTTCCGTTCCTAAATAAGCCTCGGCATCCCTCTTTATCTTTTGCAGTATCATAGCGGAGATTTCCTGCGGCGTATAGTCCCTCTTCCCTATTGTCACCTTCTGCGAACTGCCCATTTTACGCTTTATCCCTATCACCGTCCTATCCGGATTTTCAGCAGCGTGCATCATTGCCAGCTCGCCTACCAATCGCTCATTTTCGTCCGTGAATGCTACCACCGATGGGAACATCTTACCATAGGGCGTGGGTCCTTCTTCACTTGGTAATATTACCGGCTCACCACCAATCATAACAGCCGCAGCCGAATTCGTGGTTCCTAAATCAATGCCTATGATTCCGCTTGCTGATATCTTCGTCATTTTTTTTATAGAGGACCACGAGATTACACAGATTTACACAGATTTAATTTTTTCTGTGTTAATCAGCGTTAATCTGTGTCAATATTTGATTTTAGTTCTTCTTCTGTGTAATCTTGTGTAATCTTGTGGTTAGCTTAGCTAAATTATTTCACCTCCGTACCATCAAAGTCTTCTCCACGTCTTTCCGTCTGAACGAATATACATACCGCGAGCAATAGTCCTTTAGCGTAGAATAAGCATGCTCAATCTCCTTAAACTTATCTGTTGCAGACGCAGCGGGATTTCGGTCAGGATGAAATTGAAGAGCCATGCGGTTATATGCCTCTTCAATCTCAGAGATTGTTGCCTCTTTATTTATGCTTAATATCCTGCGGCAAGCGGCAATCGTCTCGAAGTCCATTTTCTTTATCTCTATATGCGTGAAGTTATAAGGAGGCAAGGGTCCGACAGCTACCACCTGTACATCATCGCCATACTTCTCGTCCAGTTCGTCCACGTTATTATAAACCGCTTTTTCATCGGCTTTATCAACCAAAAACGAGGTGTTCACTATCATCTGCTCATTGGTGAGTTTATTCTGCTGCGAATCACTAAAATAAGCGCTCAAAGCCGCATTTACATCATCTATATACGATTTTTTCTTATTGTTCAATGCGGACATCACCTTTTTACCCAGTTCTATGCGCTCATTGTAAGCCTTATCAGCCGTCTTTTTTGTTACGCGCTCACTTAGCCGCTTTATATCTTCGTCTTCTCTCAAAATGCTCGCATAAATTATATCCCTGTTCCAAATCGCCTTCACGTCTATCTGTAATTTATTCTCTATCTTCGCCAGCACCTGCTTGAATTCCGGATACATACGCGCGAGCATACTCTCGACTTCTTTCTTGTCATTAGCAACAGTTCCGAACGTCATCGGAATGACAGTATCTGCCTTCATCACCTCCCGGATGGCTCTTTCATGTGCTAAAAGGTTATCTCTCGTCACTTCGTATGTTTTTAGTGGTGTATCACCAACCAATGCGGAAATATCATTAAAATTAATGGTGTACACCTCTTCGTTTCTAATACCTATAGCGCCAAAACTCCTTGTTCCATTTGTGTTTAAAATCCCATACACATATTTAGCTTTATTTTCTACCATCTTTTGCAAATATCACTGAGTTTATCCCCAAAAAATAAGAGAGCAAAATAGGATATTTCTTTCAGCATCCCTATTTTGAGCTTATGCTTTAGCTGCTTTTCCAGCCCTCTCCCTTCTTTTCCATACCAAATCGCTCTTTTTTATTCTGCCTTCCATCCCCTTTGCCAATTTCGCCAATCTCACTTTCGTTTTTTCGGGTTTCATTTTTTCTTTACCTCCTTTACTTTACAATATCAAACAAGGATGTACCGCCCATTGCCTTTAACCACTGTTATCCTCTTCCCTTTCCAGTCCTCTATTCCCTTTTTTAAGTTGTATTTCGTCACTGCCGTTGCGATGTTGTAGTGTTTAAGGAATTCAGCCAGCCTTTTTCTCCTTAAACGGCTTATTCGACTCGCGGTATTTACAGCGAAGGTGCCATCAGGTTTTAGAGAAAAAAAGAACATTTCTTTTATTTCCTCATCCTCTACCGTCTTTGCTGTTATTGTTAATACATCATTGTCACAGAATCTGAGTCCCAGTGGCTTATATCCCCACGCATCATATACGCTTTGTATCGTTACATCCTCTATTTCCGCACTTACTTTTTCCATTTTCACACCAGCCTCGCATCCCATTTCAGTTTCCTGCGGTCCCATTTACCATCCCGTCTCGATTGCCCACCTAACTTTCTCCGCTCTAATTTATCTATTCCTGTTATTGCCTCACCTCTTCCCATTGCACCCTTTCTTCTTTCTTTTTCCGCTTCCCACTGCTTCCTTATCCTCTCTTCTTGTGCTCCCATCCGCCCTTGCTGCGTAACCAACCTGCTTTTGTACTCGCCGGTCATCTTTGCCACCTCGTCTCATTTAGCTCAAATCGTTTACCATATATCCTCTCTCTTGGCTCTATCATCGAATATTTAGGTTTTGGGGGCACCATAGATAAATTAACGGGGTTTCTAAGTGATTTTGCATATTCGCGCGATGGCATAGAAGAAAAAGCCAACGGATTCAGGTTTTTCCCTTCCTGCGCCTTCCGCCTTTTCATCTCCGCCTCGTTCTCTCGTTCTTTCTGCTTAAGTCTTTCTCTTGCATCGAGCAATTTCCCTCTTGCTCTATCGGTATTCTCTTTTGCCCCTCGCCTTACCCTCGCCCTATCTCTTTCCAGGTCCTTCTCAACACCCATCCCAAACGATTTCCGTCCAAGTGACCCCCTGCCTAAGTCCCTTTGCCCAAAGGACTTAGTACCAAAAGATGTAGTCATTTATTTTCTTTCACCTCCTTCTTGCATCTAATTTCAGTTTCCTCTGGGTCCATCTCCCGTCCCATTTATACTGAGTGCCTAACTTTTTACTTTCGGCTTTGTCTATCCCGGTAACAGCTTCAGCCCGTTTTATAGCTGCCCGTCTTCTTTCGAGCACCGCTTCCTTCTGTCTCTTTAATCTTTCTGCCTCGGCTTCAGTCCGTTTCAACTGCGTATCTAGCCTTTCCAGGTATTCTAAGCCCCTCGTAGTTGAACTCATCCCCCGCGAAATAGAACCCATACTCCTCTGCCAATGCTCTTTACCACCCATTTTTATTCATTCCACTGTCTTTTGTTTCTCGTGTAACCATTTTTTTTCACACACCCCACTATCCATAAAACGCTTTTATATATCGCTCGGTATCCTTTTCTTTGTCCTTAACGGCATCACGGAAATCTTCTGTATATTCACGGAAATCTTCTGCATATTTATCCATTGCTTCTACTTTCTCTCTTATTGTTGCCATAAACAAACACCCCCTTTCTTTTTTTATTTGCAATTTGAGGTAAGGGGGTCAATAGTCAAAAGGATTTCGATTATAGCGGGATTTGATATAAAAAAACCTTTCTTTCAAAAAGTTTTAAAAACTTCACCAAAGAAATAATATACATTATATAATAATTTACCACGGAGCCCATAGAGCCCAGAGAAAACCGGGGAAAACATTTGGCTCCTCTCTGCGCTCTCCGCATTCTCCGCGGTAAAAAAATATATTCTCTAAATAAAGGACTCCAACAGCTCTTCCTTCAGACGTGATAAGCACATATCTTCGATGTTCTCTATCTCTCGCTTCATTGCCATTTCCCGTAATTGACTGAGGTTCATCCTTTCTAATTCTTCGAGTTTCCAGTTCTCTTCCGCTCCTTTCTGCTTATCCGCCTCAGAAAGAGAGAGCACGATCTTCTTTTCGCCTATTCGCGCCTCGTTACCAAACGGATTCTGATAGACCAACTCAACCTCCATGCTTCTATGCACGCCCCGATAGTGCACGCATTTTTGGCATTCTACTGATAAGACCTTAGTACCGGTGTATTTCTTCCTGCTTCCTTTTTGAATACTGGCTAAAGGATCGGGACAGAATACAAATCCCGCTTCTCCGTGTCCCCTAACACCAAGCGGCTTGGTGCTTTTCGCACATTCTATCCTCATTTTTTTAGCCCCCCAACACCTTCTCCAGCTCAATCACTTTTGCAAAGACTTCAAGGTCCATCTCGGACTTACCTTCTTCTTTCATGCGCTTTATAGAGTTCAAAATAGCTCTTACGGTTTGTTTTTTGCCTGTGGAGAGCGCGCTAATCCTCTCCGCCAGGTCATGCTTTATATCTTCTTCTACCTTCTGCATCTTTAGCACCCCTTTCTATAGCACCCACATACGGTTACCGTATATGGTATAGATATAAAAGGTTTTCGCTTTCTTGCTATTCGTTACCCAAACAGGTAACTTCGCAGCGCTCCTTTTCTATCACGTATTTTTATAATCCATGACAGTATAAAAAGCCGTCAGTAGAACTAACAGATGCCCGTGGTGCATGGTAAAAATAAAGGATATACGTGTGTATAGCCGTGATAACAGCCTCAATAGGTAGTGGAAAATCTGTGTCTGCTTAAAAATCTACGGATTTTTACGCAGACAATGCAAAATGCAAAATGCAAAATGCAAAATGCAAAAGTCGAAGTTCTATAAAGGGCAAGGATAGTTACCGGTGTTTTACCGCAGAGCACGCGGAGCACGCAGAGGCATCAGAAAACCGGAGCAATGATTGAACACGTCTAAAAACTCTGTGATCTCTGCGCTCTTTATGTCCAATTCCCATTTCTGGCGCATTCTACTCTATCTTTCCTTCGCCCTTGTCACCATATATTAGCTCACCGAAATCCGCAAGCATATCTATACCCCTGACTTCATGTTCGAATAGCGGTATCTCGGTGATTTTGTAGCCCTGCCCTTTCAGGTTTTGTATATACTTGCGTTGATTTTTTAGTTGTGAGATACAGAAACTGCATTTCGTGGCTGGAATTGGGATAATGCCATTGATAATAATGTGTTCAGAAAATAATTCGGCTGTTTTCAGCTTAGATATGAAGTTCTCAGTCTCAAAAACGCTCATCGCCTCCGGAATGGTAACCACAACGAACTCTGTTTCTTCTTCGTTTCTCATTATTTTCAGCATCTCTTTTGTATCTCGCTTCTTTTCTAACACAATTCTTAATGTGTCAAGCAGCGAAATCATGCCACTATATTTGCGTATTATCCCACCGAACGCATCAAACCAGTCTAATGCGATTTCGGGCAGCTCTAATAACCTCATGGCATGCCCTGTTGGTGCGGTATCTAAAATAATTAAGTCGTACTCTCCGCTCTTCATCAATTCCACTATCTTCATAAGCGCCATTATCTCATCTAAACCCGGCGGAGTAAGCTCCTTGAGACGTTGAAATATATCACGATCAAAGGGTAAATCGATGGCTCTATCATGGACTAAAGCATCAAAAGCGGTGTTTATCTCTTTCGCGTATGTCGTTTTGAATTCAGTCAATGCCTCTTCCGCATCTATCTCCAAACCATAGAGGTTCTTTTCTATCCTGGTTATCTTATTACCTATATGCAGGTCAAAAGAATCGGATAATGAATGTGCCGGGTCAGTAGAGAAAATCAGTATCTTCTTCTCTGGGTTTCTTCTCGCCATATACAAACCAGACGCGGAAGCCATTGTCGTTTTCCCCACGCCGCCTTTCCCACCAAAGGCCAGCATCTTCAGCTCTTTCGTCATTAAATCATTCATTCTCGTTTCTCTTTTTATTCTTCTTGGTTTCTTAGCTTTGATTGGCGTATACTCGTAAATTTTCCCCGCCAATATCTCCTCGAACTCGTTTAGCTTTTCTAACCCCATTATCTCGTAAGGAAATACCGGCATTCGTATAATATCATAGCGCCCCCAGTTTTCAAATATCTCTTTTATGTATCGTTCCTGATTTTTTTCGCGCTGTGCACAGAACTTGCATTCCGCAACGGAGAAATTAGCCCTATTAATGATTATGCTGCCGACATGGATTCTGAGTTCATGAAGTGCGGAAAGCAGGTCTGCTGTCTCCTCTACCCCCATCGCTTCCGGGATCGTAACAGGTACAAATTCCGTTCTTCTGTTTGTAAAAATTCCCAGTACCCGACTCAGGTCTTTGTGCATCTGCCCTAAGAACGCATCCGTTTCGTCTTTTTTATAACTACCCCTGAATGTCCTCGTGATATAGCGGTATTTACCTTCTAACTTATCAAGGAAATTGACCCATTGTTCCATTAAGCCCGGTGTTGATAATAGACGAAGGGTGTGTCCGGTTGGTGCGGTATCAGAGATGAAGAGGTCATAGTCCCCTTCTTGCATCAATTCACCTATTTTTAATATCGCCATATACTCATCCATACCAGGTAGGGCAAGGGAGAGGATTTTTAGTATCTCCTCGGTGTCAAGATATGTGCCCCTGTCAACGATAGTTGCAATAGTAATCTCATTTTCTTTCATAAACGCATCTAGTAAGTCCCGGGAATCTATCTCCAGACCATATAAGTTGTTATTCAGCGGTGTGATTTTGTTCCCAATGTGAATGCAGAAGCTATCAGAAAGAGAATGTGCGGGATCAGTGGAGAGGATGAGCGTTTTCCTACCGTTATTAGCAAGATGTAGCGCAGTTGCAGCCGCAGATGTCGTCTTCCCTACTCCACCTTTACCACCGAAGAAAATAAGCTTTAAATCATCGGAGAAGAAACTTGGCTCACTCATTTTTACCGCCTATATAGTTTGAATGGATGAAGGTCCACACCGAGATCATAACCTTTAATTTCTGCGCTTCCTTCGACATCCATTCTTATCAAGTAAAGTAAGTTGGTTCGGTACTTGAAATCAACGACTGTTCCCTTCGCCTGCAAAGCGTCTATTGTCGTCAAAGGCCTTGGCACGAGGCGTTTCTCTTCTTCTTTTTCCATTTTTCACTCTTTTTTGCTTATTTTATTTATAATGTTATATTCGCGTTAGTGCTAACGCCATTCACTCGGTTCTTCATATTCGTGTTGTTCAGATGGTTTGCCATCTTCAATTTGTGGTTAAGTCTCTCGTTCTTTTTCTCATATTCCGCTTCTGTTATCTCTCCGAACTCATATAGCAGTCTATTCTCCTTCATCGCATTGTTTATCTCTTCTACGTCATACATCTCGGCATGAGCATAATCACTTATTTGCTCCAGCACCCATAACATATCGAACGGGGGGATAGAAATACCAAACATCCGCAGAAATAAATCGTCAACTATAAATGGCACACTTATTTTCCACCCCCTTTTCCCAGTATCTGTATATCAACGAAATTATAGGGCGCCCAGGGACCACTATAAAGGATTTTTAATAAATCGTATCTATTATGCAGGGATTCAATAGCTTCTGAGAACTCTTCTATCTTCGCCCTATCAACTAAGAAAGCCATATTCAATGCCAGGCGGTCACTGAACAGGTCCAACCGCTTCAAAGATGCGAATTTACCATCAAGTGTGTTTAGTAAATCCGATTCGAAATTCTTAACAAACCCGACTTTTTTGCTTTTGATCGCGTCTTTAGTCAAAATAGCCTTGATTCCAAGTTCTACCTTACTATCCACTGTTTCATATGCCTTTCTTAATGCCTTCCTTGCCTTGTTCATGGTAACAAGCAGGGTTCGCTTATCCTTAAAGACCATGTTAAAAGCAACAGGGAGCACTGTACCCTCCTCGTCTAATATCTTCCTGACCACTTCTTCATGCGCTTTTATGTTCTCATCACGCGCTTCATATTCTTTCATCGGCGAATCACTCACGACCGCTGCGAATTCTTTATACGGGAATGCGTAAACTTCGCCGGTATCTGCTATCCCCGAGTTACCAAAATTTTTCCGCTCGCCATCTGCGCTTATCACACAGTAAACATATTTACCTTCCGCTCCTTTTCTTACTACCTCGGCTCTTTTTTCTTCTGCCTCTTCTTTTACTTTTACTTCTGCTTTCTGTGTTAACTCGTCATACCCTTTTCGCACCTCATCAAATTCTAGCGCATGCT
Organism: uncultured Halobacteria archaeon; assembly: GCA_964578735.1. Classification (GTDB taxonomy): domain Archaea; phylum Halobacteriota; class Syntropharchaeia; order Alkanophagales; family Methanospirareceae; genus Methanophaga. The sequence continues at coordinate 13,593 of CAZOEM010000020.1, forward strand.
CGGCACGGATACAAAGATACCGATCATCAAGAAAGCCACCTTCCGGTGCACGCAGCAAAAAGGGTTTGGTACCTAATACACCACCTCTGCCAACAATCCTTATCTCTCTGAGGTGCCTTATACCCTTATCTTTGCAGGCTTCATTTATCTCCTTCAGCTTTTTTAAATCCGTTTCAGAGATGAAGAAGTATGTTCCGGGATGTTTTCTTATCGGAAATGGCTTTCCCTTTTTGCCGGTGAAGGTAATCTCGTCCATAGTTCCCCCTTTGCACTCCAATATAAAACCTAATTATACCTCTATCCCCTAATAAATTGTGGTTATATCAAATCCCGATATAAAGCCCGGGAACATGCACAATAAATGACAAGAAAAAATAATAATCGGACGCAGATGATCGCAGATTATCAGGATTTAAAGTATTAAAAACATCTAAAAACTCTGCGATCTCCGCGCTCTCTGCATTGATAACAGACTATAGGACTGAGGTGGGGAAGGATTGTAAAAATCTGTTTAAAATGTTATTCGACTGAAGATGCTCGTGCAGAATCCCTTTTATCAGCTCTTCATCTTTCGGCTTGTATATCTTCTTTTTGTAACGCCTTCTTATCCCGTAGTCACAGTCTAATAGCCCTTTTTGCTCTAAATCATGCAACAGTGGATATAACGTTCCTGTACTTAGCGAAACATCAAAACTATTTTTTATACATTTTAATATGTCCGTACCGCACATCTTCTTCTTCATGAGCAGTGCCAGCACAATCATATCTAAATAATTCTTCACAAATCGCACCGTATATCTCCCTTCAATGTTATTGGCAGAATCTAATAGTATGGTGGATGGCATATCTACATCGCTGTCATCAAGGGTTAAAATAACCTTATCGTGGTATCTCATCAGCATGTCACTTTTTTCGTATTCGCTCCCATTTACGCTATAACTGCATAAAATGCTATATGCACCGGGTCTCCGGTCACAAATATCGTGCAAATACGCTTCCCTTTGCTTGTAATGCGAATATCTATTGTAAAGAGTCTTTCTACCAATAACTCTACGTCCTTCTTCCGCTTCTTCTATACCTGCAGTAGTATCAAAAGATGAAACATCCACGATGACTCGCCCTTTGTTATGCAAACTGATCTTACCCATCTCTTCCGGGCGATACATAATTATATCAACATCCAGATTCTCTATTTCTAACTCCTCTCTCACCTGGTCCTCTTCGGAAGTAACGTAAATGATTTTTTCTTCTTTACTTGCGGCGCTAATAAAGGGTACCTGAACCGAATATTTGTTTAGCTTTGAATCATACAGGTGTAATATGTGCTCGGACCCATTACCACCAATGAGCAGGCGTTCCATCATATTCATCTTTTCTTCTTCTTCCCCCTCTTGCTTAGCTACATGATTTTGTCGGCATATAAAGTTCCATGTTATGTTACAGTAATAGATATACCAACGTCATCTATTAATTGTAAAACAACAGGAAGTATGGATATTATAAACAGTGAATAGAAACGAGCTCTTTTGACTTCAAAACGTGAATTCGCGCTATTTGTCGAACTTTGAGTTTTCCATTATCTCTGCGCTCTCTGCGTGCTCGGCGGTAAACAAATAACTAACGTGTGGAATATACATACGTTCCATCACAACCTGTTTTTTATATCAAATATTGTCATAATCGAAATCCTTATGGATAACCTCTACGTTAGATATTGATCGAGGTAAAAGAAAAATGGTAGCACAATCGCCGGATGTATCAAGTCTGGCAGAAGTATTGGATAGAATATTGGATAAGGGAATTGTTGTGGACCTGTGGGCAAGAGTGT
>CAZOEM010000021.1:0-15401 GCA_964578735.1 uncultured Halobacteria archaeon
TTTTATGATTTTATTTTATACATGAGTTCAAAAAGGTTTCGTTTTTTATGTATTTGAATAGTTTGAAAATGGATACTATGATGATCTAAATATGTTAAACTAAACTCGGGGACGCATGATGGTACCCCAGAGGAAAATGTTATAGATAATAAAGTAGACAATGCCGAAGAGCATTAAAGTTGCTGACGCTGCTATACCTATGACGGGTATCAGGACTGTTGGTATGATGTAGATCGTAGCAATCTCTTCCAAAGCCATATGCACCAACGACTTATTTCTATCCCATATACGATCTTTTGTAAGTTCGTAGCAGAAGTAGATAGCTAATGCCGCTAATAAAGCGAATAATGCGATAGATAACAAATTAAAACCAAAACGATAGATTATATAGCATCCAAGTCCGAGATTTACGAGCTTAACCAGCCAGCCATAGTATTTCGCTTTACCCAGTTCTAATCGATTATCGTCAATCCGTGCGCCCATGTATCGTAATAAATTAGCTTCCTTCTCTGTTATTTCCTTCAGTTCTCCCGAGATTGATATCTGAAATAACCAGGTAACAGCAAAATATAAGGCTACGAAAAGCATAAGATCAGTCATTTTGGTCGCAGATATATAGTAACTGAATAGAGCAAATGCAGTAAAACAAATTGTTATCGGTGCAAAACTCCAGATAGTAGTTTTAGATAGCCCATCGTTATATGCATGACCCGCAGCAATAACGATGGCGTACCACGCGATAGCTAAAAAGTGGTTTCCATCACCTTTAAGTGCCAACCAGATTCCTATCAACGTAAGAATGAACAACCCCGTGTGGATCACCTTATGTGCAGATTCGAGGCTTATAGCACCCCTAACCAAAGCGTGATGTGCTTTTTGTTTATCTCTTAAGTCATGCCCGGATACAGTATCCATAAGTGAATTCTGTCCATACATAAACCAATGACACAACAGAGCGAATATACCAAGGGATAAACCTTCAACGGTAAAGAGATCCCCACCACCAACTGAATACGAACTCAATACCAAAATTATCGTTGCAGGCGCTGTATGAGCTCTAAATACCTGCAACCAATCTCTAACTTTCTCCTTTAAAGTCATTTTTATCTCTTCTACTATTAAGGTGTTTATACTAAAGTATTATCGCGGGTAAGATATACCATAGAGCTAATGAAAGGTACATGGAAACCCACCCCGCATCATTTTCTAATAAATGCGCCACACAGTTATTCTTAAGGAGGTACAGAATCAGAACAGAAGGGATAACTAGTATCAGCAGTAGAAGAAATATCGGTGGCAATAAATTTAGCGAAGTGAAAATGGCTAAAAGAACAAAGGCGGTTCCCATGAACACACCCATCAGGTATAAACCCTGATTCTCTGACAACCGCACAAAAAAAGTCTGGATTCCATATCTCGAATCACCTTTAACGTCATCACCATGATCCTTACTCGCTTGAGCCCCGACCATCCACATTCCGATCACAGATGCGAGGGCTATTGAAAAAGAGGTAAAGGGATTAGCAAATATGGCAAATACAGCAAAGATAGGTAACATCCCTCTTGCTATCCCCTGCCACACATTGTTAACCAGGAAGAATCTCTTGGCACGAATTGGTGGTAAGGTATAAAACACGCCAAAAAATGCGATAATACTTATAAATAGCCCGAATAGCGGCTTTATAAAAAAAGCACATGCGATCACAGCCGCATATAATATTGTAGCAAATATTTTGCCCTCATTTAATGAAATAATGCCCCGTCCTGTGGGGCGGTATTTAGCCTTTCCGGATATTTTGTCTATTTCTAACTCCTCTTGTATTGATTGGTTAAGTGCTTGAGAAGCCCCTTGTAATAGCCCAAGGATTAGACCTACAAACAGTGCAAGGGGAAAATCAAATGGGACACCATAGACCTTTGCAGCTAACATGGTGAGGAAAAAACCTGCTGTTAGCCCTCCAAGAATTGTGAAAGGCCTCATCAAGTCAAAAAATCCTCTCATCCGTTCTCCAATATAGTTGGGTTTAGTACAATCCTTAACATATCTTTTTATAGTTATCATAGTGGCATAATATATTAACTTTTTAATTTTATATGGTTTCTTTTTATATATAAATACTTACCAAAAAATCAATCGCCCGATGAAATCCTCATGCAGAAAGATTCAATCGTGCAAAGGACTCAGTAAGGAGAAGATTCGTGAGAAGAATCTGAAGTTTAGGAAGTTTCATGCAAGAGGGATAGAAAACGTGCGGATAGAGCATAATCTTGTATCAAAATTCCAATGACAAAAACATACGGGTTTTGGAATTATGATTTGGAATTTGTTTGTGATTTGATGCTTGGGATTTGAGATTTTTTCGGCTAATGAATGCGGAAATGAATTTTGTCCGAGTTTCTCCGATTGCAACAATTGATGAACTCCATTATCGTACTCGCCACCGTTATCGTGATGAAATAATTCAGGCTTGCTGTGTGACATAAAAGCTTGAAGAAGGGTAAGAATCACGAAATAGGAATGTTTCGTCTGGAATACGCAAAGAGCCATGTAGCCTCTTGAGTAGTCGTCTTCAAATTTGGTAGATTACCAATCCGCTATCAAGCGTTACCTCCATGGTGTCTGCATGATACATTACATGCTTTTTAGAATCGAATAGGCCAAAAATCCCCTCCTTCTCATATCTGTGATACCAGTAATAGTAGGTACCAACTCTATATCATACCCTCTTACAATCGCAGATGTGATTCTGCCACAAGCGTTATAGAGGGGATTAAATGCTGCCGACTTTGAAAATCTCTACTTCTATGCCTAAAAGATCTAAAGAATCAAGGAATGGCTGTAGAAAGTGATCAGCATAAGATGAATGGGATTCCTTGGGGTCCGGGATTCCAGATAGCTTTTTTCCCACGTGTATAGCACCGAAGGGGTAGTACCAGTAGCAACGACATGCTTTATCTCTCCCCTCTGCTCTATAATTTCCTCTTATGTAATATTGGTGCTAATAGACTCATTATTTATCTGGCTAAACAAGTTTATATACGTCCAAAAAGATATAATATATCCTGGTATGTCCCCTAATATTAAGGGAGAAGACATGGGATATAAAAAAGCGTCCAACCTTGCTGGTTTAATCCAAGATGAAACCTTCGACATAGATACTGAAGAGATCCGTCAACTTGGTCACCATGCAGTAGAGCTCATGGTCGATTATTTCAAAAGTATACATAAAGACCCAATCCTGCCCGGTAAGACTCTTAAAGAAATGAAGGAGCTGATAAATGAACCGCTTCCTCAAACAGAACAGGACCCACAGATTGTATTAGATGACTGTCAAAAAAAGATCATAGCGAATGCTATGCGTTTCGGACATCCACGCCTTCTTGGCTGGGTATTAGCGTCAGGGACCGTCATCGGCGCATTCGCTGATGGGATAGCAGGTGCACTCAACCAGAATGTCGCAGTCGCAGGTGCAAGAATGGCAACATCTGTAGAACTCTTGGTTATGGATTGGATCAAAGAGATCCTTGGCTATGATCCCAATGCAGCAGGTATCTTACTCAGTGGTGGTTCCATGGCTAATCTTACTGCACTTGCTGTTGCCCGTAACGTTAAGGCTAATTTCGATGTGAGAACTTATGGCATGGAGCGGAATAAAAACATGATTCTGTATGTCTCTGAAGAGGTACACATGTGTGTGCCTAAGGCAGCAAACATTCTGGGTATCGGTACGAACAATATTCGCAGGGTGAAAGTGGATCAAGATTTTCGTCTTGACACGGAAGACCTGAAAGCTAAAATTATCGAAGATCAAAACCATGATAAATCACCATTTGGCGTGGTGGCCACCGCTGGAACCGTGAACACGGGCGCTATTGATCCATTGGACTCTATCGCTGATATCTGTCATAAATATGATATTTGGTTACACGTGGATGCAGCATATGGTGGTTTTGCAGCGGTATCACCACATCAAAAGCCACTGCTGAGAGGTATCATTCGTGCTGATTCCGTCGCACTTGACCCTCATAAGTGGCTGTTCATCCCCTTTGAAGCAGGATGTGTTCTTGTGAGAAAGCCATCACATATGATCCATACATTTGCCATCAACGCCGCCTATATTCATAGAAGTAACGACGTCTCTTCTTCAAGCGATGACGTTGATTTCTCCGATTATGGTCTCCAACTTTCTCGTCAGTTTCGCGCTTTGAAGATATGGATGTCCCTCAAGCAGTATGGAGTCAAAAAGTATGGGCGCCTTATTGATCAGAACATTTACCTGGCACAGTATTTGGCTGCTCTATTAGACGAATCATCAGATTTTGAGACAGTTACTCCAGCTAATTTAAGCATCCTTTGTTTCCGATATTTTCCTGAAGATTTGCAAAAAAGATACCAAGGAACGAATCCGCTTCAACAACAAAAAATTGAAGAATATCTCAATCGACTCAATCGTGCCATTGTCGAAGCCATGCATAAAGACATACGAACACTATTATCCAGCACGGTTCTCAAAAATATGTTTGTTCTACGAGCGTGTATTGTTAACTATCGCACTACAAAGCAGGATATTAAGGACATCGTAGTAATTTTACGTGAATTGGGGGTCGCAGCAGATAAAAAACTTCGCAGAGTAACCTTGTGATTAGTCTTTAATAGAGCGGATTACTTTTTTTCATATCCCAATATCTTGAATTTCTTTTTCACCTCTGGTGAAATGTTCCATAAATGTTTAATGATTGTAAGTGGTATAGTATTTGCTTCTTTCTTTGCCTGTTGTATTTCTTTTTCAGATATATATGGGAATAATGGACATTTAATCACGATACAACTTCGTTTATTATTCTTGTAACGAGGGACAACCGGCCAAATCCTGCATAATTCCGGTTTCACACGGTGAATTTCACAAGAATAGTCATTTTTTAAATATGGACATTTTCCATTCTCTCCCGGTTTAATACAATAGACCCCGTTTTTTACTTTTATAAAATAATCTTTGAATCCCGCTTCTAAAATATCGTGTTTTTCTTTTTCTGTTAATAGTGGTCTGACTATGGTGCAACAAAATGCTTTACATTGTTTACACACCGCTAAAAATTGTAGGGATGAAGGCATAATATGATGATATTAAATTGAATCTTATACTTATAATTACATATACCGATTCATGACTCGCATAAATAAAGATACGCAGGCATCTATGATTCTCCAAGTCATGGGCAATCAAGACCTTGAAAGTAATCCGGAAATCATTTTAACAGAACTACGGCGGTTAAAAATAAAACCAAAATATCAAGAGGGCCTATTAAGAAAAATCATCAAAATCACAAAGATTTTAAAAAATCCCAAAACAAGAGAAAGTTACCTGCGATCCTACTTCAGAGTCCTTCAAGAGGGCATTGACAAAGACGGAAGAGAAGGGTCGATAGTCATAGAAATTACGAAAAGATGCAACAAGAATTGCATCCATTGTTATTCAAAGCTTACTGGTCAAAAACAAGATATGCCCGATGACGTAATTGACTCTATTATCAGACTTGTAAGAAAACATTTTAAACACGTATTTTTAACAGGGGGAGAACCAACCTTAGATAATCGAATATTTCCATTAGCTGAAAACAACCCCGACATTATGTTTTTTATGTTCACCAACGGAAGCACAATGACTGATAATTATGCAAAGCGGTTATCCACCTTAGGAAATCTAATCCCCATATTGAGCATTGATGGAAACTCTCAATTAAAACATGATCGTCTTCGAGGAAAGGGAAGCTATGATGAAGTTATGAGAGCAATTGATCACTTAAATAAAAACAGAGTTCCTTGGGGCTATATCAGTTTAGTTACAGAATTTAACGCAAATGAAGTTTTAAACCAAGAATTTGTTAAAGACAAAATCAAAAAAGGCGCTTTTATCATGCGATATCTTGAATACCTGCCAGTCGGTCCAAAGCCCCTTAGAGATCTTATCCCCTCTGGAGAGAATTACTATCTTCTTGAAAAAAGAAAAAAAGAGATTATAGAGTCAGATGAGATTTATATGCAGGAGACGACTCAGAATAAATGTACTGGGTTATTGTTCATTGATGCTAAGGGAAATATTAAAAATTGTCCCTTTTTCCATTATGCGAAATACAATGTAAAAAATGGTGATATCAATAGATCAATAAAAAAAACACGTAAGGATTGGACATCCTACACTTGGACTGGCGAATGCCCGATCTATGCTGATCCCATTGGATTTAAAAATCACTTAGAAAAATTAGGTTGGAAGCACATCTACCCGACTTATGAAGAATATCTCACAAACCCGGATATAGCTCAACAACTGATGCGGAATTACACAAAGTTTCTAGAGATTAGAGCACAAGGAGAGTTATAACATCACAGAAAAAACAAAAAATGGGGTATTTTGGGAATTAAGGCTCTCTGGTATCTTGCGTGGTAGTTAAATATACTTAAAGCAAGCAGTTATAATCTGTTAATTTACAAAGGAGAGAATAAAAATAAGGCCGGATGTACCCCCCCTCGAATGATGGGGGCACCCCGAAGGGGCGCCGAGCGAGAACGAAGGCGTCTGGCCTTATTTGGGGCACAAAAGATCTAATCGAAAAGACCCGTAACACTGGTGAAAAATATCCCGTTCGATATCTTCGATGCCGCTGAATATGTTACAGCACCGTGACATCATTTGGGCCATATTTCCCATTTCACCGAAAGGCGGGATATTATGAATTTTGCTCGGTACACACCTGTTATCTCTCCTCTAAATCTAATTATATTAGCAAAATGGTAGTATATAAACAATATGATGGGAGTATATTCCTTGAAATGCGATTATTCATCAAAAAGAAACCAAGTGAAACGTTAAAGTTTCATAGAGGCTAGAATAATTATGTTAATAGAGAGATATCTTGTTTAATCATTCTCACTATTTTCTCCTTCTCCGCTGCCCATATGAACCGTTACCCGCTTCTTAAGGACAGGAACTAACCGCTTTATTTCTATCGCGCCACCATGATCCAGCATATATTCGTTAATTGGCTTATCAGGGAATTGACCATTTACTTCGTATACATAAAAACCTTCTTCTCCGTCTATAGATACAATGAACTCTTTATCTCCTATTCTCTTTATTCCCACTCCTGCCACTTCCTTTAATGCATCCAAAATGCTTGTCCCTTTCTGAACGTCTATCTCGTATTCCTCGCTAAAAGTCATCATTGTATCATACAGCTTCTCTCTATTCACCTTTAATACATGCGTCCTACCGAATCGTTTACATTGCAGCAGACCAGCAGCCTCTAAAATTCGGACATGCTTCGCAGCCACCGGCACGGATATACCTAACGCCTTTGCCAAACCAGACACGTGATACTCGCCCTTCGTTAAAAGCTTTAACATCTCCACCCGCGTTGTACTACTCAATGCTTTGAATATCATCTCTTCTACACCTCCTAAAAAGAATCAATTACCTGTTTAGGTTATAAATCTTATTAACATAAATAACTATCATTTCAACTTAAGTCAATACCGCTCCTGCAACAACTGCAATTTAATCTGACACAAATCCGCTGCCAACTTCTTTATGTATCTCCTACCCTTTTCCCCCGCCTCTAACTGCTCCATCCACTCTTTTGGTATTGCCGCTTCGCCGTAGTAAGCACCGCTTATCGCCCCTGTCATTGCCCCTATGGTGTCCGTATCCCCACCTAAACTCACTGCGTAGGTTACACTATCCTCAAAATTACCAGCTCGTAGAAACGAGTAAATAGCTGTGGGTACAGACTCAAAAGCCTCTACGCCATTGCCTAATTCTGACACCACTCTCTTTTCAGCCGCCCCTTCATCCAGAAGTGCCTTTATCGTTTCTATTTTGCCCTTATACATCTCAGTTTTAACAGACTCTTTCAGTTCGAGCAGCATATCACCTTTTTGCCCACGGACGGCGAAAGCGACTGCGAAAGCTTGCAACGCTGCTCCCGCCTTGCCAAGCACATGCGAATGCGTGATATTAGCGGATTTATATGCTATCTCTCGTAGCACATCGGGAACATCGAAATAAAAAAGCCCTACAGGTGCTATTCGCATCGCAGCACCATTGCCATAGGAGCCTTTTCCACCAAATAGCTTTCCCGCTGCTTCCGCCCAACTCTCACCTCCTCGTATCCGCCTTAACACTTCTTTAGACCCCGGCCCGTATCCTCTATCCACATTGTAATTGTTAATGAACTTAAGTGCCATATCAGCGCCATTAAAGCCTTTATTCTCTATTAACGATTCTGCCACTCCGATCATCATCTCCGTGTCGTCCGTGTAGCGGCCATGAATCATTTGCCATCCCCTGGCATATACAGAAAGCACCTTTTCCATAGGGTAGCCTTCTACAGGAGCGCCTAAAGCATCGCCTACCGCGCTGCCTAATAAAGCACCCCTAAATTTCGCTTTTAAGTCGATCCGGAAATCCAAGCCCATAATCTTTAATAAATATACGCGCTTGATAAATAATGAAAGGCGAAGATATCTCCAAATATGCCTCGGACACGCATGAAACATGAGGTATTGTAAAAGAAGAGATGGTGTGTGGAAGATTAAACTTTATTAGCATTTACCCCTTATTATTAGATAAGGGGGGGAATTTTTAAAAATGAAGAAAAACATTGTACTTATAATTAGAGATGGATGGGGTATAAATCCTAATCCGGAATATAATGCCATCATAAATGCCAATACCCCAAATATGGATATATTTTTAAAAATATATCCTAACACAATCTTAGAAGCATCGGGCCCTGCTGTCGGATTACCTGAGAGATACCAGGGGTCTTCAGAAGTTGGTCACCTAAACATCGGCGCTGGAAGGATCGTGGAACAAGAAATAACGAGGATAAATAAGGCAATAAAGGATAAATCATTTTTCGAAAAACCACATTTTCAAAGAGTTATCGCTAACTGCAAGTCAAATAAGTCACCTCTGCATCTCATGGGACTTGTCCAGGACGCCGGTGTCCACGCACATCAAGATCATCTCTTTGCTATAATGAAGTACGCGAAAGAGAAGAACATCAAAAGATTGTATATCCATTTCTTCTCAGATGGACGAGACACAGCGCCGAGGTGTGCATTAGAATTCCTTCAGGTTTTGAATAAAAAAATGGATGAATATCAAATAGGCGAAATTGCAACTTTGATGGGTCGCTACTACTCTATGGATCGCGGCAAAAACTGGCATTTAACCACTCAAGCCTACAATGCCCTGACAAAAGTAGAGGGCATTAAAGTAAGCAGTGCTGAAGATGCAGTGAAAAGAGCATACCGTGAAGACAAAACACCAGATGGCTCACTAATGACAGATGAGTACATCATACCGTCGATTATTGGTAATTTTTCCGGAATCAAAGACGGCGACTCAGTCATTCATTTTAATTACAGGCAGGATAGAGCCATCCAATTGACAATGGCATTTATTGATGACAAATATCCCGCGGAGAGGTGGAAAAAGTTAAACATAGCTTATTGCGGTCTTACCCAATACTATGATACATTCCCTTTTTATATCTTAGAACCGATGTCGAAAGGTACAGGAATGAAAAATATTTTAGGGGAAGTAATAAGTAAAGAAGATTTACGACAACTTCGAATTGCGGAAACGCAGAAATTCCGACACGTAACTTCCTTCTTTAATGGTAAGCGCATTGAGCCATTTCCCAACGAGGACCGAATAGAGATTAAAAGCGATTATGATCCGGCGATGTTTGCGGAACACCCGGAAATGAACGCCTTTGACGTCACCGAGGAAGTGATTAGCAGAATAGAGTCCGGGAGATATAATCTAATTGTTTTAAATTATGCAAATTGTGACATGGTTGGACACACAGGCGATTATGAAGCAGCGAAGAGGGCGGTCGAAGTTGTTGATAAATGCGTGGGAGACGTAGTAAAAAAAATTCTGTCGCATAAAGGGGTAGCTCTGATAACTGCGGACCACGGGAATGCCGAAGAAATGATAGATTCCCCAACGGGGTTGCCTAAAACAAGCCATACAACGAACCCCGTGGAATTCATTTTTGTTGCGAAAGAATACAAACGTGTCAAACTCAGACCCAGAGGGATTCTTTCTGATATTGCTCCGACAATATTATTTCTGTTAGGGATAGACAAGCCACGGGAAATGACCAGTGAAAATTTAATATTACGCCCCAGCTCGTAGAGTGGGAGGAGGTCTTCCGCCCCCTCATACCTTTATAGTGGGCATTTTCCCAGAATCGAAACTTTCCCAAAAATTAAAACCCGTGTGGACAGGATTGTGGATTAATTATCAAATACTTGTTCCCAAAGTCTTCTTTCCAACTCAATTGAGTCTCCAAGTTTATTTGGGCGTAATTTGAATGCATAAACAAAAAATATTATAACAGTTATAAATACAATTATGACTCCGATAATATCTATAATATTTCTCGATGTCTTCAATCCCATCAAAGAAATGCCGAACGTTAATAAGACTAAGACTAAATGAAATATCCATATTGCTGGATAAAATCGGGAGCTTCTAGGTGTACAACGCTCTTTCATTTTTCGTAATACTTTCGATATTGCTTTTGAATTTTCCGCCCGCCATTCACGATACTGCCTTAAAGCAGACTCCCAACCAATCCACTTTTCTTTCAATTCTCCTTCGTGAAATAATTGAATATATGCAACAATGCGTGAATCACTATTCAACCTATTGCCAATAAACCAAAGATTAAAGCACAAAATAAATATTATTACCGCTAAAATAGAATAATTAAAGGAATGTTGATAGGAGAATTGTAAAGCAACAGCAACAAGACCAAGTATTATGATAGGTCTCTCAAACATATAATTACGATTTTTCATATGCTCCTCTCGGAGAGATCGATACTCTTCTAACTTTTCTACACACCGCTTCTTTTCCCTTAAAGAGGTAGTTACATCGTTTGAGAATGATATGGCCTCCATTAAGCAGTCATTCATTTTATTTACACCTTCATAGCCTATATTTATGCTGAAACTTGGATATAAAGAGCTTTTATTATTAGCTTAAGATATAATAAAAAGATATTCACTCTATTTTGCATATGCTAGGAGGGATTACAGGTGCCTTTGGTCTTTTTAGACCGTTTTTAATGCATTAAAAAATAAACAACCGATGAAATAAGGAATGTGTTGAAGAGAACACCATTCACAACCTTTTTTGGCAAACCGCCCATTGGGATGATAAGTTCTAACTTCATCTGATCATTTCTTTGCATTTTACCTGATATTGCTTCATCCATGACTTTATTTGCCTCTTTTATAGTATTACCATTTATAGTATTATTTACTTCTCTGTTGGTTTCTTTTATAGCTTTCTCCATAATTGTACTGAATCGTTGAAATAGTGTGGAATGAGTCCTGTGAGCCTGGGAAATATTGCGTTGTTTGTTCCTGCTTGATTAGCGATTTATGTGATGGAAGAAAAAAGTTTCCATTGTGAGAATTTCCCCTCTATAAAGGTGGTGGTTATAAAAGGGGAAGGGATCAGGAGAGATAAAGTGAATAAATTCGATGAGATTTCGGCTGCTTCCGGCGGCTTAAACAGGATACGAGGCCTTGATTTGATGCTGACAATAGCTGATTTTATGGGTTATTATAAGATGTATGGGACGTAAGTAAAGGCACAAAAAGAAATAGGCATAGCAGCGATCCAGAGTTCCCAAGTGCTCTCGCAACTCAGTACAGTAAGGAACGCTGGCGAGCTTATCTTCCGGGTTCGGAATGGGACCGGGAGTTTCCCCGCCGCTATGGCCGCTATGCCTAACTACCATATCTACTTCTGTTAATATAAAGGTTCTTGACAAGATACAAATAAAAACCTTTTTATATCGACATGTGTATCTTAGCATATCGGAGATGATGAAATGGAAAGAAGAGAAATAGAGGGTATAATTGCTATCGTGGCAGTGACAATGACAGTGTTGTTCGCAGGCTGTATTACCAAAGAAACACATGTGCACACTCCTACGCAGGTAACAACTGTAAGTCCAACCAGTTTACAAACCGCAGCACCAACGGGAACTTCTTCACTCATGGTCTATTCCGGCGCCGGGGTGAGAAAGCCAATGGACGAGATAGGAACCTTGTTTGAGCAGAAATACGGTGTCGCCGTAAACTACAACTATGCCGGTTCTAATATGCTCTTGAGCCAGATGGAGCTAACGCAAGAGGGAGATGTCTATATGCCCGGGGCAACGATGTATATAGATAAAGCGAAAGAGAAAGGTTTTGTTGATTACGAGCAGAATGTGTCGTATCATATACCTGTGATCGCCGTCCCTGAAGGAAATCCTGCGAATATAACTTGCTTAGAAGACCTCGCAAAGCCGGGAGTAAAAGTTGTTTTGGGAGACCCGAAGTCATGTGCCATTGGCAAGTTGGGGAATAAGATACTGGAGAAGAGCGGGATTTACGATGCTGCGGATGTAAATGTCATTGCTCGCTCTGCTACGGTAAATGAGTTGGTAGTCTATACGTGTATGGGCATAGCGGACGCATCAATAATATGGAAAGCATCTTTGATTGAAACAGAGAATGAAAGCGACATTATAGAGATACCAAGGGAACAGAATAGCATAAAGATAATCCCCCTGGGCACGCTAACGTTCTCAGAAAACAAAGATAACGCAAATAAGTTCGTTGATTTCGTTGCTTCGGCGGAAGGCAAAGCGATTTTCGAGAAGCAGGGATTTACAACATACCCAAAAGAAAAGCACGAATAAATAGTTAGGTTATAAGGCTATATAACTATAATGAGGTAATATTAGGCAATGGATAAAGACATGGAGAGAAAGGATAGTAGCATAAGGTTACAATATCAACCAATCGGAATAATACACACGGCATTCCAGGATAAAAAAGACGCACCCATTCAGAGCATTTTCGCAAAGGACACCAAGGGCGAAGTGGAGTTATACCCGGATTATGCCGCGGGGCTCAAAGACATCGAGGGTTTCTCGCATATCATACTCATTTACCATTTCCATCGCTCTGACGGCTATTCTTTGATTTCAAAGCCATTGTTAGAAGAGGAATTGCACGGTATCTTCTCCATAAGGCATTTCAAAAGACCAAACCCCATTGGAATTTCTGTCGTGAAGTTAGAACGAGTTGACGGGAACATCCTGGAAATCAGCGAAGTTGACATCCTGGATGGGACGCCGCTACTCGATATAAAACCCTTTGTCTCGCGATTTGACAACAGGCAGGATGCAAAAAGTGGGTGGCTTAGTAACCCCCATTTAGATATGGTTAAGGGTGAATCGGGCAAACACAGGAGAGAATAGGGGACAGAAGTAAAAGAATGTTAAATGAATCGAAAGTGTCGAAGATTAAGATTATTACGATATTATCCTGTTTACTACTCGCCTTTTTTATTTTAGTCTTGATTACATGCGTTGTTACGCACACCACGCTGCCGGCACTGATGACAAGTCTTGCTTCCAAGGAGATACAATTTGCAATAACATTGAGTTTGACAACAGCCGCCATATCAACTATTTTATGTATCGCCATCTCTATACCGGCGGCATATGCGCTTGCGCGATACGAATTCTTTGGCAAGAGTTTGATTAATACCCTGATGGATGTCCCGCTGGCTTTACCTCCGCTGGTAGCCGGTGTGGGCTTGTTAATATTATTTGGCACGACATCGTTTGGGAAAGCGCTTGCTGAAATGGGACTTGTTTTTGTCTTTACACCACTGGGAATAATAATAGCGCAATTCTTTGTGAATGTGCCGTTCATGTTCAGAATACTGCGAGGAACGTTTCAGGGTATAAATCCGAGATATGAGCACGTAGCAGAGACGCTCGGATGCACCGAGGCACAGGCATTTTGGCGTGTAACATTGCCCATGTCGAAGAACGGCCTCATGGCCGGCTCTGTTATAACGTGGTCAAAAGGGATAGGCGAGTTTGGAGCCGCACTGATGGTGGCAGGGGCAACGAGAATGAAGACCGAGACTTTGCCCATTTCATTATACTTGAATATGTCCTGTGGGGAACTAGATTTAGCCATCGCATCTGCAACCATCCTTATTGTCATATCGCTTGTAACTCTGTTCATTTTTGAAAGGTACGGAGGTTTTGCTCGTGTATTCTGAGGACCAAGGAGCGTCAAAGAAAATGATACGCATAGAGAGTATATCAAAGGATTTGGGTGAGTTCTTCTTACGCGATGTAACGCTCGATATAAAAGAAGGCGAGTATTTTGTCATTTTGGGCCCTACGGGTGCGGGGAAGACAATCCTGCTGGAGTCAATAGCAGGTATTTACCGCCCGGATAGAGGTAGGATTTTTCTTAGCGATTGCGATATTACCGATGTCCCACCACGGGAGCGAAACATTGGCATGGTCTATCAAGATTATATCCTGTTCCCGTTTTTGACGGTGGCGGAAAACATCGGTTTTGGCCTGAAATCGAGAAAGATAGGAAAAGGCGAAATCACAGGTAAAGTGGATGAACTTGCAAAGTTATTGGGTGTTTCTCATCTGTCGCATCGTTATCCCGCTACGCTCAGTGGCGGAGAACAGCAAAAGGTTGCAATCGCCAGAGCAATTGCCATTGAACCCCGAGTATTGCTTCTGGACGAGCCGTTATCCGCTTTAGACTCCAGAACGAGGGATTATCTGAGAGAAGAACTGAAACGAGTAAAAGAAGAATTTGGGATTACCATGATTCATGTGACGCATGATCAGACAGAAGCGTTGGTTCTCGCGGATAGAATAGCGGTGATGATGAATGGGCGGATAATGCAGGTAGGCACGCCTAACGATATCTTTAATAAGCCGCGGAACAAGGATTTAGCCGATTTTGCCGGTGTTGAGAATATATGGAGCGGTATAGTGCGAAATAATGAGAATGGCATTGTAGCGATAGAAGTTGAGACAGGGGATACAATATTCGCAGTTTCCGAGTATCCGGATGGAGCGGTAAAAGTGTTCCTAAGACCGGAAGAGATAATTCTGTCGGAACATAAGGAAGATAGCAGTGCCAGAAATGTTATAAAAGGGAGAATAAACGAATTGCAAGATATTGGCCCGTTAACACATATAAAATTGGATATTGGACTCATAGCACATATTACAAAGCAATCACGAGAAAGCATCGGGCTGCAAAGAGGGGATGAAGTCTACGCAACGTTCAAGGCGACTTCGGTGCATGTGGTGCGCGAATGAAAAGCTGCACGCTTCTTTAAACGTAGATTGTACTATGTGTTACTGATAAATGTTTGTTGAGAAACCAAGAGTAAAGGAACTCACAAATAATATTTTACCCGAACCATATCATTTTACAAGGATTTTTAAGACACAGATTAACGCTGATTAACACAGATTTAATAATC
>CAZOEM010000022.1:0-8381 GCA_964578735.1 uncultured Halobacteria archaeon
GTAAATAGAAAACGATAATTTACTGTGTTATAAGAAACTACCCTGGATTTTGGTGATTCCACTATCTCAGCACAAGGGAGTTAAGGAAAATGGGGATGGAAATGGTAATAGAGGTAGGTAAAATGGGGTATAAGGAGCATGAGGATATAGATGAAGATATAAAAGTAAGTAGCGAGCAAATACAGAGAAGGATAGCAGAAGATGGAGGGGAAACGAGGAAAACGTTTTCGGTGCTGATAATGAAAGATGGGGAAGAGACAAGAAAAGCGATGGTAGAACTGGGGAAATCACTTTCAGTACGTAATCTTGAAGAATGTGAGCATGAATGAAGAACTGGAAAAATTTCGGAACTGAAACCAAAAACAAATCAACGTTACTTTAGATTTCGCGGCGAAAATTTCCTTATCGCTTCTTCCAGCTCCTGACGATATTCTAAATCATCACGTTCCACCTCACGAAGTATTTCCTCCCTTGTTTTCGATTTAGAAAGAGAAAGCCATGCGATTCTATCCTCTTCCTGGTCCTTTATGGTCCTTCTCCTGGAGCTGAGGTCAGGGTAAACGGTTATCCAGGTTTCTTGTGGTGGCGGAGTAGGATATTCACGATAACAGCTCCTGCTGATTATCGCATTCGGAAGGTACTCAGCAGCGATTTTGTATGCTCGTTCCATATCTTCCATTGTTGGACGCTCTGTCACACGCTCAAACGCAAAAGTAGGAGCAAAGGGGTTTATCCTGAGTTTTATGTTGCTGTTCACGTTAGAGAGGAAAATAGCTATCTGCTCTATCTCCTCCACGTCCACAATACCGGGCATATACACCGTTTGAATTAGCAGTTCTATCCCCGTATCGTTTAACAATCTCACGGCATTTAATACCGGTTTGTTCGACTTGCCGGTATACCATATATGTATGTCGTCCGAGAAAGCTTTAATGTCTATATGGGCTTCGGTTAAACCCGCCGCCTTCAACTCGGCTGCGTAATTGCCATTCCCTTCCCGCCCTATCTCATAACCATTGGACATTAGAATAATCTCCTCAAATCCTTTGCCCTTCAAGCCTTTGACGAGCGACAGAAGAAATTCCTTGTCTAGTGTGGGTTCGCCACCGGTGATCATCGCTTTGGTAGGTAGCTTACCATAGTGTTTTAGGCATGCCTGCTCAGCACGTTTTAGCGTCTCTTCCGGACTGAGCAGGGTCCCGCCGCCATCGCGTGCCGGCCTGAAACAGCCGCGGCAGCGGAAGTCACAGCCGGTGAGCATGAACCAGATGCGGGGTTCTATATCCGAAAGCGTAAAATATTGTATGCTTCTTTTACCCATCTTTTTTCTCGTTTATTATATCGAATGAGTAGGATATATTTATTTGGTATTAGTATAACTAAGGAATAAATCACACTTTAAAACTGACCCGTTTTTCGCAGATAACATCGTTGTGATTGCGACGGGACCGTTGACCAGAACGAAAACGCCGAGCAGTGGGCGGCAGGTGGTAGTTTCTAAGAGGTTATAACCCCTTCTTTTTTAAAAATGAATGTGATATTGCTTGCAATATCCAAATTTGTATTTTTTGTGTGATGAAGCCACACCTTTTTTATACTAGTGAGCACAAATAGAAATAGGTGAAAGATTATGGCGAAAATAACAGAAGAAGTGAAAGAAGTGGTAGGTAAATCAAAGGGTTTTGCTGTTGCTACTGCTACCAAAGAAGGAGAGCCAAACGTGGTGCCACTTGCATTTGGTAAAGTTCTGTCAGAGACGGAAGTGCTGCTGATGGATGTCTTTATGAAAAAGACGGAAGCGAATATAAAAGCGAATCCCCGGGTGGCTATTTCTGTCTGGGATATGGAGACTTATACCGGGTATCAGTTTAAAGGTACTGCAAGGATAGAAACTTCTGGAAGCGTCTTTGATGATGGTGTTAATATGGTGAAATCAATGATGCCCTCGCTTAACCCAAAAGCTGCAGTTATTGTTACTGTGGACTCTATCTATGTGACTTCTCCGGGACCGGATTTGGGTAAAAAGATAGAATAAGTCTTTTTCTATCTTCTTATTTTTTCTCTTTTCAGGATAAAGAAATGACGAGAAAGGTGCCACAAGTGAAGATTTTGCGTGGTTACAATTCATTATTATTATTATTATCACTCGTTATACCTTTATAGTGGGCATTTTCCCAGAATCGAAACTTTCCATTAAATTATAAAATTAGTTGTATCATAACAAATACGTTTGCGATATTACCCGATTAATTTGTGGCGTTGTCGATACTGCGATATATAAGCAAGCCGAAAATCTTGAGTAATCATGCTCTGATGAGTGTATAAACATCTTCGCCAATATCGCACAAAACTAAGAAGAAAATAGATTTTGCACTTCATTTATATTATTATACTATATAAATCACATTGTTTATGACAGAAACAGAAAGTTATATAACATGAACTATTAACTTTATAGTTGGAGGTATAAAAAAGATGAATAAAAAAAATATAGGAAAGAAGCAAGTGGCACTAGTGCTTTCGATAGTCGCTATGGCCATACTGATATCCGCTGCGGGGCTCGCAGTAGCGGAAAACGACACCCAGGGCAATCATTTGCCGAATCCTGCACTGGCAAATCTCGTAGGACCTGACAACATCGCTATTGATAATCTACTGGGCGGGCGCGCATCCGAATTTGCAATGGAAAACATGTCTTTTGAGAAGTATGATTCGGACGTCCTTGCGATGACCGATGCGGGCTATGCAGTGGTCAATGGAGAGAGAACAGAGAACTGCATTGACGGTATACAGGCAACGACTGGGTGCACGGTTGGTAAAGGCAATCTCCTTGTCATCCGTAGAAGCAGAGAGAGACCCCTTTGGTTTGTATTCTTTGACAAGGAAACGGAAAACTGTCTGTATCTCGAAGTGGATAATTCGGTGTTCGATAAAAGCATCGATGAGTTCCTGGCACTGCCTGACGAAGAGATATACACAAAGATTGCGAGAGAGAATATCAGCCCGGACAGACTACTCAACGAGTCGTATGCACCGGTATGGGACGCGAAGGTGAGAGCGAAGGTATTTGGCGGTGGCTCAGGATCGTTTACTAACGAGTTCTCTTTCATAACGATCCCGAACGTTTGGGCGAAGGGCAATGGCAGACCACGTGAATTGCTTGCCGCAGCGCAGTTCCACAATCATATCTGCCCCGGGCAGACATCAGGATATTTCATACTCAAATACCTGGATGAATATCTGCCATTGGAAACACCAAGCCAGCAATACCAGATAATTGCAATTCCGCCCTGGTGCAAGGATGATACCCTTCAATGGAACCTGGAGGCTAGCATTGGAAACAAGAATTACGTAGCAAAGGACCTCACTACGGAACAGCAGGACAAATTACCAGCAAATGCAAAGAATGTCGCTGGCATATTCATCAGGTGGGACAGGGCTACCGGAACAGGAGATGGACTTGTGCTGGCATTTAACTGGACTAAAGCATATCAAATATCCGCGGTATCTAGTAGCGACATCTTTGGCCCACAAGCGTTCGTAACGTATAAATGGTGGTGGGGAAGACTAAAG
Source organism: uncultured Halobacteria archaeon (assembly GCA_964578735.1). Taxonomy (GTDB): domain Archaea; phylum Halobacteriota; class Syntropharchaeia; order Alkanophagales; family Methanospirareceae; genus Methanophaga. The sequence continues at coordinate 3,574 of CAZOEM010000022.1, forward strand.
ATGGACCTGGGCATGATGGATTACCTAGACGAGCCAGAAACACTAGTCGAAACGATAATGGAATTTGATGTCAATAGTCAGAGCGAGCTTTCTAATCTCAAATCCGCAGGAGTAAATCCCTTGGTCGTGCTTGGTGTCATGCCAGAGTAAACTAAGACTGGAAAAGATAGAAATGAGCCATAAAAAGAAGAGAGAAATAGGAAAAGGTATCCTTTTCCTCTTTATATTTTTTGAAATGTGTTACAAGCAAAGAAATAGGTGGTGAAAACGGGAAAAAAATGAAAAAAGATTTTGCAATCGCATGGGTAATAGTAATGGCTATTGCAGTGCTATTCTCTATTTTGATGCCAGTTATGGCTGCTGATGATAATGTAACTGGTAGGATCGCCTTCTCCTCGAATATGGATGGCAACAATGAGATATATGTGATGGATGCAGATGGAACAAACGTTACACGGCTCACAAACAATATTGCAAATGATATAAATCCCGAATGGCATCCCAAAGGAAACAAGATAGCCTTTTGTTCAGATCGCGATGGTGACTTCGAGATATATGTAATGGATGCAGATGGCACAAACGTTACGCAGCTTACAGACAATACAGTTGCAGATGGGTGTCAATGTTGGTCGCCGAATGATAGCAGGATAGCCTTTTGTTCAGATCGCGATGGCAATTTTGAGATATATGTGATGGATGTAGATGGAACAAACGTTATGCGACTAACAGAGGATACATGTATGGACATAAATCCTCACTGGTCGCCAGATGGCAGCAAAATAGCCTTTAGCTCTGGTCGTATTGGCGACTCAGATATTTATGTGATGGATGTGAATGGCGCAAATAAAGAACAATTGACAGATAACAACAAATGGGATTCTCCGGGTGAATGGGCTTCTGACAGTAGCAAGCTACTCTTTAGCTCAGATCGTGATGGCAACTTTGAGGTATATCTGATGGATGCAGATGGAACAAACGTTACGCAACTCACAAACAATGCAGAATATCAGGAGGTCTCACCCGCGTGGGCATTAGGAGGCGAGAAGATAGTCTTTGTTTCTGGCAGATATAAGGGCGATTTCGAGATTTACCTGATGGATTCTGATGGTACAAACATTACGCAGATGACAACCAATTTCGCAGATGAGTCTGATCCTGTTTGGGCAGCGTCAATACAGAACAACAAGTGGACCGGCACGGAAAGTATTATGGTAGTCAAGCCTGATGGCAGTACCCAGAACGTATCATTGGCCGATTTGCCGAGATATAATCTCCTCGATAAGGGAAAAGATCCTGATAACGCCACCGACGACATCAACTACGATGCGGTCAAAGTCACGGACTTACTCGCACGTGCTGGCCTAAGCGAAGATGACCTGCGTGGCAAGCTCTTCAATTTCGTGGGTAATGACAACTTCGCATCGTTAGTATTACATCGTACGGTTGATGACTTGCCCACCTACGAGGACATCAAAGGAGCATATCTACACAGTCGTTACCGCAGCAGACAGGAGATTTATACGATAACCGCCTGGTGGACAGACCCACACTGGGAGCAGCTGGGTGCGGAGCGGTTAACGATGAGTGGAAGTTATCGGATCGCTTTCATGGATAATGGCGGCAAGATCGAAGTGATCGACCCATCTACGATGAGATATTGGCAGGGCGACCAAACTCTGACTGTGATCAATAACAAGACTGGGACGATCACCCATATCGGGACGGTGAATTTATCGAGCATAGAGACAGAGACGGTGACCATAAATGGAACACCCCGGGAAGCGGTACGCCTCGTACGCGTGATAACCAATGGGGGAGTGACCCATGTTTGGGGCTCGCGTGTGGATGTCAGACCAGCCTCAGGATCTGGCCTTGGTGATACTGTCGGCTATGACAACCTACCCAGATGGACTCATAGCGATATACTCCAGGATGGTTACATCTATTTGAATGGATCCGAGCTCAAACTCTGGTTCCGCGATGATAGCAAAGCACCTTGGCGGATAGACCAGGACCTAAATGGCTGTACCATAGAGATCCTACCAAGATAGGTCGCTTTCACCAGAAAACACAAAAGCTTGAAAAACAAAATAAAAGAAAAGTAAAAAGGGCAGTAATTGCTCAATCACTTTTCTATTGTTTATTTTTTTTAAATACTTTTAGCGGGTTTTTTAAGATTCCCCAGGTGAGAGTGGCGCCGAAGAAGAACACCCACCCGTCCATGAAGAATCTAACTATATCCGCTGACATAGGGGCAAAAGATTCGCCCAACCCCCCAATCGCTACGCTTATTGGTGCACACATTTTTCATCCTCTTATTTCTTTAGTTGTTTTTATGTATGTATATTACTTTCTATTTTTTCTGATATAACTTGCAGGTGCTACTATTTTATTGTTGACTAAATAAATTATAAAATCATACCTATTTTTATCTTACTTCGACTTTTTACTTCCCGTTATGAGAACGAGAAAATAATATCAATTGCATGTGCTCATAAACTGATTTAAACGACATAAAGAAATAAATAAAATGAAAGCGAGAGGGTGACTGAGACCACCCCCTCATTTTCTAATGTCTAAATAGTTCTCTTACTGCCGCTAGCTACCGCAGACTACGCCTTTGAGAACAGTTTCTTTAGACTGCCCCGGTAGTTTACCACTAATAGACCCACTAATGCCGCTGTGGTTACTACATAGCTTAGCAGCATTGGAGCCCAAGTAGTAAGTGCTCCGCCTGCAGCTACGGATACTGGTGCGCACATTTTTTTTCTTTCACCTCCTATTTTTATACTATCCCATATGGTGTATCTCCTATCGCTATAAGCACTGGTATTCACTACACACATCCTCAGGAGCTATGGAGCATCCCATAATATACTTTGGTATCGATTCAGCGCTCATAAGCCCTAATAGTTCCTTTACCTGCTCTGCTACATATGAGTTCCCCTGTTCCTCAAATATACTTATTGCTGTTTCGAATGCCTCGTTTGCCTTTGCCTTGTCCCCAATCTCCAAGTATGCTTTACCTAAATCTCTATATGCTTCTGCATAATCGGATTTTAATTCTATGGCTTTCTCGAAGTCGGAAATTGCTTTATCGTATTCCTGCATTGCGTAATAGGTTAGCCCCCGACTATAGTATTTACTGTACATACTCCTGTAGGTTCCCTCTTCAATTGTGCTAGTGTCCATCTCAAGCGCATTTTCAAATGCCACCGTTGCATTTTCACTTGCTCCAATTTCCGAGTATACAATACCCAAGCCTCTATATGCTCCTACGGTCGGTTTTAATTCTATCACTCTATTATAGTTGGCAATTGCCTCGTCGTACTGTCCCAAATTGTAGTAAGCTAATCCCTTTGCCTCGTATTTGGTGTAGCCCCCATGTGATTTGGTAAGCCATGCAGGGTCGTCTTTCTTCAAGTCAAGCATGTAATCACAGTTTTCAATTAGTTTATTCCATTCGCCAAGGCGCTGATAGCTACCTGTTACATGACCAAGTGCGGTCATAAGAGTTGGGTCTAACTCTATTGCCTTTTCGTAATCTAAGGTCCCTCTCAAATCTTCGTACACCATGTGATGGCCCCCAGCATAGTTTCTTCCTCTGCTGTAGTATACCGCAGCTAAACCCTTAAGGCTCACTTTCTGTATGATCAGTTCTTCTGATTCTAGTGCCTTATTAAATTCTGCGGTTCCGTTATCAAAGTCGCCATATCTATAGTAAAGGTTCCCTTTCCCCGCGTGTGCCAGCATATACGTTGGGTCTAATTCAAGTATCTTGTCAAAATCCGCTAGTGCATTGTTATATTTATCGATAATCTCTGAGTCAAAGGGCTTGTAGTAATAGTGAATGTACTCAGAGTAGACAAGCCCCCTGTTGTTGTACGCTTCTACATACTCTGGGTCTAACTCTATTACTTTGGTGAAATCCGCAATCGCTTTGTTACCCTCCTCGTTGTCTAGGGCACGCTTCCACTTGCCCCCACCGAAATAAGCAAGTCCTCGATTGTAATATGCCTCTAAAAAATCAGATTTTAATTCAATGGCTTTAGAGAAATCGGAAATTGCGTTATCTATGTCTCCTAGAACTACATAGCATAATCCACGATCATTATATAGGTATTCATTGTCTGGGTTTAACGCTATCGCCTTATTGAAAAGATATAGCGCACCGTCGTAATTCCCCCTATTATATTCAGTCTTCCCTAAGTCAATGTATTTTTGTTCCTCCAACGCTCCAGTGAGACCCCAAGAAGACAAACCTAACAGAACTATCAGGGTTACTCCTATTGCTGTCCTTCTTCCAATTTTCATTTTTTATCTATCACCTCCTAATTTCTTATTTACCCAATGTGTAGCGCCTATCATCGGCGCTTTCCCAGATTTTCCTTTTACATCATCCATTTCTATTTCACACCTCCTCTTTTTTCACGTTTACTGCTGTCCCATCCAAAAAGGCTTAGCAGCCCTTTCTTCTTCGCTATTTTATCGTTTTTTGTCCTCATTTTTCACATCTTTCTTCTTTCTTTGTTCACTAATGTTACCTCTGTAGGATTTTATCGATGGGGGAGTATATAAACATTTCGATTTTTTTCTTACTTCCAGCCGATAATAGATTCAAAAGTAGTATGTGCTAACAACACGTGTAAGCGATACGTGTCGGGATCATTCGTATTTGCTTAAAATCAGTTTTCACCACACGCATTTGCTGCACACTTCATGATTCTTCATACTGGCAACGAAACTCCGGTATTCCTTTGATCGCAAGATATTTGCCACGCCGTCCCCCATATAAGATTCCGGTAAAA
>CAZOEM010000022.1:8391-15183 GCA_964578735.1 uncultured Halobacteria archaeon
GTGGGAGAACAGCACTCGGAAGAGGCTGGGCTTGAATGTAATGCCGATTCCGGTAAAAAGCAACAAGGCGTGACACGGCCATCGAAAGTGACAAAAATTGTATATTTCACTATCCTGCAGGGCAAGGTGTGCTTCTTTGGCAGATATATTTTAAAATTCAATTCCTTATCTACTCTTTTTATCCGCTTGAACAGTTTTTCTTCTTCCTTCTTTGATAGATTCTTAAATCCTTCATCTACATTGTAAATATTGAATAATCTATGTAGTATAGCGGCATCTACAACTATTTCATGCCCTTCTCCAATCATAGCAAAGATTTCTTCCGTGTTGTCCCGGTGGATAGTGATGTCAAGATACGCTTTCAGTTGGGAACCCCGCTTCCTCTTCTCGATTATCAGCTCTTTGACATTCGCTATGCTCTTCTTCAATATGTCCATGTCGTAATAGCCAAAAGCGATGTCATCCAAGCCGGAATCAAGAATATTGCTGATATTCTCGCCAACAAGGGTTCCATTGGTTGTCAGACTGGTCTTTAGTCCCTGCCCTTTCGCATATTCTATCATCCGGAAAATATCCTTGTTCAATAACGGCTCGCCCCAGCCGTGCAGTGCAACCTCTCTGAAATTATAGGTGCCAATAATCTCCTTGAACTTGTCAAAGGACATAAACCCGGTAGTTGATTTGAGGTTCCTCCTCATGCAGATTCGGCAGTCAAGGTTACAAGCTCTACTAACTTCTATCTGCAGTATCCGATAGCTATATATCCGCTTTACATTCTCAAACATGGTTCTGCCGCCACCTTCATTAGTGTACACATCTTTTTGCATCCACCACTTTTTGTTTGCATTTTTGATATATATATAACATATTATGCTTTTATTTGTATCTTATTTATGTTCTATTTATGACTTTGTATTGCATCTCGGCACTCCTTTTCAATTTGCTGGTTTCGCCTTTGTTCTTATATAGTATAACTTCTCCCTATTTAAGACGCAGATTTACACTGATTCACACAGATTTGATTTTTTTCTGTGTTAATCAGTGTTAATCAGTATCGCGCTTATTAGCCCTCCGATATATTCTATGGCGCCAAAAGACGCAGAGATTATTGAATGAAGAGAATAAGTGGTGAATTGAGCTGAAATTGGAGCCGCAAGAAAGGATGCCATCTGATGAGGAACACTAACCGGATACAACCATCTTAAGCACAAAAATACCAATAAGCGCAACGGGAATCAGTATCATACCGGTGAATGCGTTTTTGATTATGGCACGCATACCTACCTCGGCTTTCCACCTGTCCCTATTTTTGATTGAACTCTTTTTAAACGTTTGTATCAATATCAAACTCTTCGCAGTGAAGAACATCGGAAAAGCTAACAGCACGAACCCTATATATGGCACGTCTAAGAACACGATAGGGCTAAATGCGAGCCATGAAGTGATCGTTAAAGGTAAATATAGGTTGACCGCCGTGACTTTACCCATACGAATTGTCAGGTTCCTGCGTCTTATCACCTGATCGGAGTCAAAATCAGGTATTTCCCGTGTTAATTTCAGCTTGAATACGTCTATCCCCCAGGGCAACGCAACGACAATAGGGAGCCAGCTCACCTGGTGCGCTTGCAAATAGTAACCGCTGAACACTGTCCACCACCCTACCCCAAGAGTTAGCGCTATCTCGCCCAATCCGCGGTAAGAGAACTGTGGTCCACGTGAATATGCGTATGCAATGAAGATGCCGATAAGACCTAGCGGCATGGTCAGAATGCCGGTATTGAAATAGAACTGCAACAGCACGCCGATGGGTAATGCAGCTAATATGCACAGATAAGAGCCAATAGCCGCCTGTTTCACTGTTATACGTCCTTTCGCGAGTGCGTTAAACCGGCCGCTGACTGCAGTGGAATGAAGCGTGCTTGTTCCATCTACGGGACAGAAATCAACTCCGTTTCGCTTTAGGTCTGCGTATACACTGCACGCATTGAGTACGAAGCATGAATCGGTTATCAGGAACACTGCAAGCAGCGATAATACCAGCACAGTCCAGTCTATCGGACACCCAAAAGCCCATGCTATTACTGCGCCCAGGAGGAACGGGAGCATAGTGGTTGTGAACTTTGGCAGCCCGGATAGCTCTATCCATCCTGAGATAATCTCTCTTGTCTGGGTCATTTTTAATTGTTATAAAGTATATTATCTCTTTGGTAAAGCTTTCTTTTTGAAAGAAAGGTTTTGTAGCAGCAGCTCATTCTCATCATCCGTCCTTATGGAGAACCGGATATGAGAGGGCAACCCAAAAGAACTGCAATCTCTTACCCTGATTCCAGCCCCCAAAAGTTCACTTTTCGCTTCTCTTGCATTACCTACCTTCATAACATAAAAATTAGCATCTGTGTGTATTCCTAATGCGTTCTCCACCTTCTCTTTACTCCGTTCTACCTTCTCTATCGTCTCAGCTAAAAAGGTATCGCCTTCCGTACTAATTACCGCCGCAGCTATCTCCTGTGCAAACACACTCACACTCCATGGCACTTTTATCTTCGTCATTGCTTTTACGTTTTCCTCCGCTGAAATCGCATAGCCCACCCTTACACCCGGTATGGCGAACGATTTTGTCAAAGAGCGCAGAATAATCATATTCCGAGTGGATAAATTATGTGCAGGAAATGCATGCTTCACAAAGTCCACATACGCTTCGTCCAGCACTATCAGCGCATCAACTCGTTCAGCCTCTTCTATTATCTGCGCTACCACATTTTTGCTGAGATATTGGCCTGTTGGATTGTTCGGATTGCAGAGGAATACCACATCGTCGGGTTTCATCTCCAAGATTATCAATTCAGGATTGATTCGTAGGTCCGGCATTTCTATTCGCTTTATCTTCGCACCCATCATCTTTGCCGCAACTGCATATTCGCCATATGTATGTTGCAGCATGAGCGCCCTATTTTTTATGAACGTAAGAGCTACGAGCTGTATGAGCTCAGAAACACCTGCACCTACCAATACTTCGTCTGTACCACAGCCGAATTTTTGTGCTATTCTCGCTCTTAACTCGCTGCATTCGGTGTCCGGATATAACTTTATCGCTTCTGTTGCGCTGGTTATCACTGCGGGAATGAACTCTGGCGGCCCGTAAGGGTTTATATTCACGCTGAAGTCTATTACTTCGGCGCCATCTTGTTCCCCCCCATGCGCACAGACACTTAGATCAGACAACTGAACTCTTGGTTTAACCAATTTTTATCTCCTTATTGAATGCTATTAAATTATAGGATATTAGATATGTTTTTTAGATTCCTCATAAAAACCTTTTACTGCTTCTTTTGGCTCTTCTGCAAGCGAACCGATATTCAAGTCTTCACTATATTCTTTTGCCACTTCTTTCAAAACAAACAAGGCGGGGAAGCGTGGAGGGCAGCCCCAAACCCAGATACATGAATTGGAAATATTCAACCAGAAATGAGTTTGGTGCGGTACTCCAACCGGTGTACGCGACATCCCGTCCACATTTCTCCAATATCTTTTATCCAAAGATCAAATGGCTTTTGCCGTCTATCTTTACACTTTAGATACAAACTATATGTGCCCATAATTACCATTCCCGCGAGGAATACCAACATGCCCGCCCATATCTCCCATTTCACTTTCTCATCTACCTCCTTTAACCTTCCAGAGCAGAAGTCTCCACATTGCCAAATTCTTCGGCTGCTTCCTGGCCTCTACCAGAAATTATTATTTGGCCGTCTCGTTCAACGGCAGCATCGATAAATATGCTTAATAATATTATTGTACAACTATTTAAGTGTGTTTCTCTTATATCTACGTATGACGGAGACGAAGAAAAGCATAGAGGAAATAAACGAAAGAATTACGGATGGCAGTGTTCACGTAGTGACAGCGGATAGAATGAGCGAGATCGTGACTGAGTTAGGTGCGGAAGAAGCAGCGAAGGAAGTAGACGTTGTCACCACGGGTACTTTTGGCCCAATGTGCTCCTCAGGTGCATTTATCAACTTAGGTCATGCAGACCCGCCAATAAGGATGCAGCGAGTCTGGCTAAATGATGTAGAAGCTTATACCGGAATCGCAGCGGTAGATGCTTATATCGGCGCAACGCAATTATCAGAAGCCGAAGGCTTAGACTATGGCGGTGGATATGTAATAGAAGATTTAGTAGCTGGTAAGCAGATAGAAGTGAAGGCCATTAGCTCTGGCACAGATTGCTATCCCAAAAAAGAGCTAGAAACTACAATTACGCTCGAAGACCTGAATCAGGCGGTTATGTTAAACCCACGAAATGCTTTTCAGCGGCACGAAGTTGTAACAAACACCGCAGACCGGACATTATATACCTATATGGGCACGCTGCTACCGAATTCACGAAATGCTAATTATTGTGGTGCAGGTACACTGTCACCTATTTCTAACGATCCTGATTTCGAGACCATAGGGATAGGTACAAGGATTTTCCTCTGTGGTGCGCGAGGCCATATAGTGGGGATGGGGACGCAGCATGAGCCTATTAGCCGCTTTGGAGCATTAATGGTCTCCGGGAACTTGAAAGAGATGAGTCGGGAATACCTCCGAGGTGCCTCCCTATATCGGTATGGTGTGTCAATGTACGTTGGTATTGGAATACCGATACCGGTATTGAATGCAAGGATAGCGGCGAAAACGGGGATACGGGATGCAGACCTTACAACAGAAGTGATTGATTTCAGTGTTCCCAGGAGAGAACGTCCGGTAATGGGAAAAGTAACATACGAAGAGTTAAAGTCAGGAATGATCGAGATAGGAGGAAATGAAGTGCCAACTTCCCCTCTTTCCAGTTTTTATATGGCAAATAAAGTTGCAGATGTGCTGAAGAGAGAGATAACAGATGGTGAATTCTTCTTGACACAGTCAGTAGAGCGATTGCCTATAGATACAGTTTGTAAACCAATGAAACAGACAAAAGAACTGCCACCGGTGATGGACGTGATGATACGAGAAGTTGCGACGATAAGTGAGAGAGCGAGTATAGCAGATGCTGCGAAATTGATGATGGAATCACAGATTACGCATATCCCTGTTACCTCCGAGGAAGGAAAACTCGAAGGGATAGTAACAGCCTGGGATATATCAACGGCTGTGGCGAAGCGGCATGAAAGTTTGGCGGAGATAATGACAAGGAATGTGATAACTGCGGATTCTAAGGAGCGTCTTGAACTGGTGATTAGAAAGTTGGAGAAGGATAACATTTCTGCTTTACCCGTCATTGACAGGGACCGAAGAGTCATCGGGATGATAACAAGCGACAGGATAAGTAGATTGATATGCAAAGAGCGGAGATGGCAATGGAAACTAAGAATCTAAAAGTAGAGCTATTATGCCTGGGCGCAAGAGTACCGGGCTTGAATAAGGGCAGGAAAGCGGGTGCAGGACCCGCCGCAGGTGGTATGTTCCTCTTTGGCGGCACGGTAGTGAACGTTCCAACGCAGAGCTGGTTCGTCGCTCAGTCACCTTATACAGTGGAATCCGAAAATGGACGATATGTAATCAAAAGAGAAGATGAGCGAATCACCGAAGTTAGAATCCCGCAAGCGAAGTTCCAGGAGTTAAAGACTAAAAATGAAATACCCTATTATAAAATCGCACTCTTACATGGCGCGAACTGCTTGGCTACTACCACGATACAGACCTGCGTTTACTGGAACACGCCAAAGCAATGTAAGTTCTGCGCAATCGAGCTCTCACTGAAGAGTGGTGCGACAATAGCGAAGAAGACGCCGGAGCAACTTGCCGAAGTGGCGCTTGCAGCGCAAAAGCTGGATCAGGTGAAGCATGTGACGCTTACTACGGGTACCACTTCCACTCCGGACAAGGGTATAGACCACCTTGCAAAAATAGCGAGTGCGATAAAAGAAGCAACCGGGTTGCTTATTCATGCACAATTCGAACCGCCCGAAGACCTCAGTATAATTGACCGCCTCTCGGATTCTGTGGATACTGTGGGTATCCATGTGGAGAGTTTTGATCGCGAAGTGCTGAGGTATGTGGCTCCGTGCAAGGCGGAGATACCGTTTTCGCTTTATGTGGATGCTTGGCGGCGGAGTGTAGATGTTTTTGGCGATAGTCAGGTCAGTAGTTATGTAATTGCAGGACTGGGCGAGAGAGATGAATCCATCATAAGAGGCAGCAAGATGTTAGCGGAACTTGGCGTTTATCCGTTTATTGTCCCGCTGCGCCCTATACCTGGGTCACTGCTCGAGAAAGAGAAGCCACCGAGTCCTGATAGAATGCACGATATATACAAGCGGGTGGCGGTGATATTGCACGATACTGGCGTAAGTCAGAAGAAGAATAAGGCGGGATGTGTACGCTGTCGGGCTTGTTCGGCGTTGCCGGACTTCGAGTAACGGCCGTTTAACCACGAGATTGCACAGATTTGCACAAGAAGGCATAATATTGAAAAAATGATAAATATAATAAATAAAAAGAGCAGGGGGATGTTTGCATGGCTATGAACGAGTGTGAAGACGATGTCCCGGACAACATCGTCTTAAAGACTAAAGAAGCCGGTTGCACAAAGTGCCCAAAGTATGTGTACAAGGATAGTGAATACAGGGGGAAACTTCCAGCGGCCAGCATTGGTTGTCAAGTAGCAGCTCGTTTTATGGACATAGAAAACGCAGAGGAGAAGAAGGTTGATTTGGGTGACGGCTGGGAGATGAAAGTGATTTGGCAGAGTAGATCAGGAACTAACATAAGTTAGAATTATATAAATATACGTCTGACAAACAAGAT
>CAZOEM010000023.1:0-15149 GCA_964578735.1 uncultured Halobacteria archaeon
AGGCAATCTGTTGGAAGTTGGTGAGAAAAGAGCAATACGCTCTTGAACCCTGAGTTGTAATCTCACTCCTTGCAATGGGGCAACGCCAAAGGAGAGCCGTATACGGGAAATCCGTACGTACGGTTCGATGAGGGGACGGAGGTCGTAAGACCTCCTCCTACTCTAGCATGGTTGGGGCTTATAAAAGCGAATCTGTAGAAAGTAATATATAAACTAAAGATCAAATCAAATATCATGGAAATAGCACCAAGAATTAGTGTAGATGAGAAAATACGCTTTGGCAAACCAGTGATAAGTGGGACACGTATCCCAGTTGACCTCATACTAGGTAAACTTGCAGGAGGAATGACTTATAAAAAAGTTATAGAAGAATACGAAATTACTTATGAGGATATATTGGCTGTCCTTAACTACGCTGCTAAAACCTTATCTAGTGAAAAGATTAAAGTAATTGCATAAGATGCCAAAATTTGTGATTGATGAGGATATGCCTCGCTCAACAGGAAAAATTCTTAAAGAACAAGGATATGATGTTAAAGACATTAGGGACTATGGGCTTCGTGGAGCCGCAGATGAAGAGATTTACGAATTTGCGCAAAAAGAAAAGGCAGTGATTCTTACAGGAGATAGGGATTTCGGTAATATTCTGCGATTTCCACTCGGCAACCATTTTGGGATCGTTGTTGCGCATTTTCCTAATGAAATGCAGACTATGGAGATCAACCGTTATCTTCTAGAAAGATTTAAGGAATTATCAGAAGATGACTTCAGAGGGAACGTGATTATCATAGAAATACATAAGATACGAATCAGAAGAAGATGAAATAAAAAATTAGAAGAATTGGAGGATTGTTTCATAGTTGATACTACTTTTTTTGTGCCCCTTCCAGTTGACAAAAGCCAAAATAACGAATAGATGATGGAAACCTCATGCACCCACACGTGGATGCTCCCGAATTCATTCGGGAGTCAGTGACCGTATGTAATCACGGCCCCCAAAAATAAACGGGAGATTCCCATAGAGGGCTAGCATGTCTGCTTACGGTCGGGATGAAGACGAAAGGTTGGTTAGGTGACCGAGGGAGGTCTCGTATCGTCCTCAAAAGAGGTAAGGAAGGTATAACCCTGATGGGAAAGCCGGAATGATGCGGTGCGAGAAGTCGGACGGACTGCGAAGCGTTTTTGATTAAACTTTTTTAAAAAGGTTTGTTTATGAGAATGCAATGGTAATAGAACTCAATTTTGGCACTAAACCGGAAGTTAAACGTAAGGCATTTATTTGATAGTTTGAGGGAATAATTTTCTCCGTAAATCTGCGTCCTAAATTAAATATGTAGAAGTTATACTTCATATACAATACAATAAAAAGATGAATAATAAAGAAGAAAAAAAGTAACTTTATGGGGCAAACAAAAAGATGAAGCGAGATATACTCCTTTACATCGGCGCAGCTTTGAGCGTAGTAGCATCTTATGCGGCTTATGTCTGGATACCGGCGGAAGCGACTATGGGCGACCTTTACCGGATTGTATATCTGCATGTGCCCGTTGCATGGGTTTGCTACCTCGCTTTTGCTCTTTCTCTTGTCGCGAGCATTGCCTTCCTGACAAAAAGAAAGCATGCCTACGATAGAGTGGCAGAGGTGGCAGCTATCTTAGGCCTGGTCTATGGTGCAATAGCACTTGTTTCCGGTTCGATTTGGGCGAAAGCCGCCTGGGGCAGCTATTGGAACTGGGACCCAAGAGAAACAACTACACTTATTCTCTGGATTGCATACGCGGGCTATATCTCTATAAGACTCTCTATCGGTGAGGTGGAGAAAAGGGGTGTAATAGGAGCGGTGTATAATATTCTGGCTTTCTTTACTATACCGCTGAGTTATCTCTCTATAATTATGTTACCCACACTTCATCCTATGATCGCTACTCCGACTGAGATATTTATGACTGATCCGATGATCGCAACGTTATTTCTAAGCCTCATAGCTGCTTCTATAATCTTCCTATATCTTTTGATAATCGCGCTCAATGTCTGGTCGTTAGAAAACAGGGTAAACGCATTAATCTACGAAAAAGGAGGTATTTAATTTAAAAAGTAAAATGTATGAAGTATTCATCGTTTCTGTCATTTACTGGACCACCCTTTTAGTGGTCTTTGTATGGCTCAGCAGGCGGCTGGCTGCGCTTAAAACGCGAATAGCGAATTTGGAGACAGGAGAGAGCGAAGGAAAATGAAACTGAAACCAGTTTATATAATCGTTGTTTTGTTGATCGTGGTGAGTGCGATTCTTGCATTCGACACTTTTTCATCTTATGTGAATCCGTATTCTACTGTCTCTGAAGTCGCAGGAGATGACAGCTATGTCGGCAGAGAGGTACAAATTTTAGCCAACATTGCTAATAGGTCGATACATTGGAACGATGATGGCTCGCTGCTCTTTAATATTACAGACGGCGAAGCTACTATCGCGGTGACATACTCGGGTGTCCCACCTCAGAGCTTTACGGATCGGCAAAAGGTGGTTGCCATAGGCATGCAGACTACTCCATATCACCTGAATGCAACGCAATTGCTGGTTAAATGCCCGTCTAAATATGAGTGATTACTCTCCTACCTTTTATCTCCCCTGCTATGTTCCGGAGCATTAATCGTCTCACTTCTTCCATCTCTGTTGTCTGACCAAGGACCCACATCAACTTCACCAGTGCGGTCTCCGGCAGCATATCCGCACCCTCTATCAGCCCGGCACGGAGTAAATCACGACCCGTGTCATACACCCGATCACAAATAGACCCAAATAAGCACTGAGAAGTCATCACTACCGGTACGCCATCCTTTATCGCTCTCGCCACACTGGGAATCCAATCAGCAGAAACATGCCCTAAACCCGTACCTTCTAATACAATGCCTTTGTAGCCCTGCGATATAAAGAACTCGAGTATTGCCGGGTCGGCACCCGGGAAATATTTAATGAGGCCGCATTTATCCTCAAACTTGTCCCGCAGCTCTAATTCTCTCTCTGATCGTTTAATATATCCTGTGTCGAACTCAAACCTCATCCGTTCTATATCTCTTGCGTCATAATACACCTTCCCTATTGGAACGTCATTTACCGATTGAAAAGCATCCCGCGCGGACGTGTGCAGCTTCCGCACCTTCGTGCCCCTGTGAATGAGACAAAAAGCATCTGAGGTGCTGCCATGCATCACTACTACAACTTCCGCAAGGTCGCTGCAAGCCACTTTCGCGGCACAGATCGCATTCATTGCCGCATCGCTGGACGGACGGTCAGAACTACGCTGCGAACCCACAAGAACGACAGGCACTGGCGTTTGCACCATAAAGGACAAAGCGGCAGCAGTGTAGCCCATTGTATCTGTGCCGTGCGTAACAATTATCCCGTCAGCACCTGCTTTTATCTCGTTATAGACCTCCACTGCGAGTTTACGCCAGTATTCTGCACGCATATTCTCGCTAAGGATGCTATAGACCACTTTTCCTTTTATGTTCGCTATTTCTCCTAATTCCGGGATCGCATCGAGAATATCATCCGTGGAGAATTGGGGCGAGACCGCACCGGTTCTGTAATCCACTTTCGAAGCAATTGTGCCACCAGTTGAGAGAATGGATAAAAAGGGAACACCTTCTTTTACTTCCCTTATCTCGGCTTTTCGCACCCATTTTAACGTTCCTGCGCTGCTTATAACCTCTATTTCCGCATTCCCCGGCCTTATACCTATATTATAGCCGCTATCGAGTTTTATAACTATATCTCTTGACGCTGTTGGCATTACAACGCCCTCATATACGGCACTGTTAGTCTCCTTCTTTATCCTTATACGGTCGCCATCAACAAATTTTTGCATCAAGAAAGATATCTCTGTTGAGAGGATAAAAAAGCTAAAATTTATATATTGCTTTATTATAACTATGATACATCTTAGTGTAAGAAGAGAAGAATAAGAAGAAAGGTGGAAGAAAATGAGTAAACAAACGTCTGGTGGGAAGGAAAGGATAAATATTTTTAAAATCGGCGATCTGTGGTGTTTCAAATATTTTTTCGGCGATCGAGAGCTCTTTATGGGTTTAGCGGATTATTATAATCGCGCTAAATATCGGTTTGAGCTTAAAGACGCTGTGGATATGGATACGGTAACGAAATATCTCGCGGAGCATGGCTTTGAAACTGCCAAAATTGAGGATACCTCTGACTATATGGTCTCGATAGACAGATTCAAGAAGTATGCACCGATACTTAGAAATTCGATCGACTCTACAGAGAAGGAAAAGGAAAGGACCTTTATAATGAAGGATTTGGCATCTGTAGAAGAAGCGATCGCGAATGGCGCGAAGAAAGTTTCTAATGAAACTCTTTAAAAATCGGTGGCCTTTTTTGTCGTCCGAAATGCCAGCCCATAGAAGAATAAGGAAAATGTATCTCGTTACCGCAGAGATCCTGGAGAGCGCAGAGATGAGATAAATGATTCCCCTGACTCTCTGTGTTCTCTGCGGGTTCAGCGGAAAACAAGTACAGGATACGAGAAAGTATACCAAAATGTCTGTTTCGTCAGGTTTTATAACCTACCCCTTCCTAATCACAAAAATTGATCCTTCTCTTTCTATCTCAAAGTCAACATCCAAAAATTTCTTCGTCACGTACATGTTCGTTTCAAGATGCCCCGTCACGTCTCTAACACTCATCTCCGATTTACCGTCTGCGAGCGCAATGTAAGGAATAAGCTGATCGGCAAGGCGGACATCAACAGTTGATGCTGATTCGGACACATCCAAAAACGCTCTTGCCGCTTCTTCGCCCACGAGTTCCGCTCTTCTTCCTCTCGCTCCCACTGCGCTACCACTTTTGTAGCCACACCATAAAGTTATGCCACAGCCTGTCGTCCTCTCCCCTCCATCTTCTATCTCCATTTTTATCTCTGTATTGTATTTATGTAATATCCTTTCCGCAGCTTTCGCCTGCCTTTTGGGAACATGTGTGGGGAGGCCGCAGGAATGAGAAACGCCTTTTATAGCCCCTCCTCTTTCTCGTTCCAAAAAGACAATCCCTTTCATGTGCTGCGAAGGTGCTATCCGCACTTCCACTAATCCGTCACCCTTGGGATAATAACCCCGCCTCTTTAAGCTTATTTGCACATCACAGCCCATCTCTCGAATGGCTTTGAGAAACACATTAGTGTAAAAATCGATCGGGGGGGACCATTTAACATCGGTGCCTCCTTTTATACGCACAATCGTCTCGCGATCGGCAAAAAGCGCAGCAGGTATAAGCGCTTGCAATAATAACGTTACGCTTCCTGCAGTGCCTATATCTATTTCACCCACAAATCCCTTTAACTCCGCAGGCGAGAATTTCAAACGTGAAGAACGCAACTCCAGCCCTTCTGTCACACCGCCCGATAGTTTCTCTACCGCTTTCGCAGCATGCAAATGCTGTGCTGAAAGCCCTGGTTTTGGCCTATCTGCCCTTATGTTCGTTATTTCAACTTCTTTTCCTGTTACTGCTGCAAGAGCAATTGCAGTTCTTATTATCTGCCCGCCACCCTCACCAACTGAGCCGTCTATTTCTATCATAAAACTTTCTTTCTTTTCCAAAGAAAGAACCTTTACTAAGAAAGAAATATGCTAGGGTAGTTTTGTGGTCACTTCACAACCTTCCTTTTTCACTATTATTGTATGCTCTGTCTGAGAAACTAACCCATCCCCTTCTTCTTTTAGTATCGGGTACTCTCTTAATACGCCTTTTGTGCCCTCTAATGTTCGGAATGCTAAATCCAGTCGCTCTCTTGGCAGCCATCGCTTAGCAAATGGCAACCCGTGATAATTCTTTATCTCTTCCAACAGCTTCTTCGCCTCTTTTATCCTGACCGGCTTCGCTTTTATTAGGCTATATATCTCCGCAGTTCCATGCTCTGCTACTTTACCTACACCATCCGTTGCAAATGGCTCTATCGCAACAATGTCGTTCTCCCTTAATACCAGGCCCGTTTTATGCTTTACATTTGGTATTGCAGGTGCCGCATGTGCATCATATCTCGCGAGACCATGTCCTGTGAGATTAACGATGGGTTTATATCCATGTTCTCTTATAGCGTTCTCGATTGCTTCGCCTATTTCAACTGTGCTTACACCGTCACGAATTAGCTTTATCGCCGCGTCTAAACCAGCCTCGGACGCTTTCACCAGCTCATCGTTGTTGCCACTTAAGTCCACTGTCACTGCACTATCGCCTATATAACCGTCTACATGAACGCCTATATCAAGTTTCACAATTTCCGTGCCAAAGATCGCCTTGTCGTCTATTGCGGGTGTAGCATGTGCCGCTTCCTCGTCCCTCGATATATTACACGGGAATGCCGGTTCTCCGCCCTTTTCTCTTATCCTGTTCTCAACGAATTCCGCAACGTCTAATAATAAAACACCTTCTTCTATTCGCCCTTTCGCCTCTTCTCTTACCTCTGCCAGAATCCTTCCCGCAGTTCTATACTTATCTAATACAAGTTCTATCTCTTCTCCCATTTTTATTACCCCTAATGTTCTTTATTTTCCTCTTCTATAACTTATTTTTGCTCATGGCTCAGTTGTTCCAAAGCTGGACGCAACTTTTCAATCTTTTCATGGCATATAACGTATAACTTCTACCTATTCAAGACGTGGACTTACACAAATTTGATTTCTTCTACGTTAATCTGCGTTAATCTGTGTCACTAATCAATTTTAGTTGGATATTATGCTTTCTTGACTTTCTCAATCAATTCTTGAGTTAAAACAATAAGATCCTTCGCTTCTATTTCTTCAAATAATTTCAAACTTTCTTTATATCTCCTCTTTGCTTCTTCATAATCTCCCGCGTCTCTTGCAATACTTCCTAAATCTCCATAGACATCAGCAATGTTATACTTATCCCCTAACTGTTTATAAATTTCCAAAATCTCTTCATAGTATCTCCGTGCACGCTGATAATCACCTTGAGACTTAGCAAGAGAACCTTGCTCTTCTAAGACGTTAGCAGTTATACGATGATCTTTTATCTCACTGCTGATAGCATGAGCTTCTTCAATTCTGCGAACCGCTTCATTAAAGTTTCCCTGACTTTTAGCTAAATCGCTCAGTTCAATTAGGTTATTCACTATTTTCTTCTTATCTCCGATTTCCTCATTGATTCTTAGGCTTTGTTCTAAAAAATTCTTTGATTCGGTATATCTTTTCTGCTCTTTAGCCAGCCCGCTGAAGTCTCCAAGAGCAGAAGCTATTAGCCTCTTAATTCCTAATTCCTTTCCAATTTCAAGTTCTTTTTTAAAAAAACCCTCTGCTTTCTTATAATCATTTTGTAAGGACGCATAGCCCCCTAAAATCCCAAACAATGGGGCAATCTCACTTTTATCACCAGAATCTTGTGTGATTTCCAAAGCTTTCTCTGCATATTTTTCTGCATTGGTATAATCCCCTTGGCAAAGAGTAACTCCGCTTAAACCTAAAAAGCTCCAGAAAAAACATTCATTATCACTAAGCCTTTCCGCAATTTTTAAACCTTGAAGAAGATATTGCTTTGCATCTTTATAATTAGCCAGGGAAAGGGAAACATCCCCTGCTTCTTGAAGCAAATCGAATTGAATACCTAACAGCTCAAACTCCGATTCCTTTTCAAGTGGCAGTCTTTCATAATCTTCCAGAAGCGCTTTAAACTGCTGTAAACGCTTTATCTTCTCTTGATATGTGAGGACATCATATTCGCTCGTTACCCCCGTAAGAACCTTTTTTGCATCCTTTAAAATCCATACTGGTTCTGGTTCAAGATAATATACGCCGCTTCGCCAAGCCCAGAAATCTGGTGCTTCTAATGCGAGTATCCTCAATGCAAATTCTGGCAGCCATATTACTAATGGGCAGGCTATCGTTTCTCTTAACTTGTCCCGCTGCCAGTTCAAGCAATCGAAAAACAAGCTCCTGGTATCAACATCTGAGGCTATGGCTTCTTCAGCACCAAAGATGAAAACTACAGAACGAATTACAGTCTCAGCTCCTCTAAGACAATAAGAAGGAACTTTCTCCGGGATAATAGAAAGCAAATCAAAGTAAGAACTGTTAAGTTCTAAGGAGTGCACTTGTATTTTCTCCTTCTCAAGACTTCCCTTAAGCTCTTCCGCCATTTGTTTTCTGATTAATGGTGGATTTACCACGGCAAAATAGATGGCGAATTCGTCACTCCATGCCAAAGCCCGAATTAAATCATCAAATTCATTTTTGCCCGTAACAGAAAGTTCAGTTGCCATTGTATGCCTCTTTAAATTTCGATAGTCGTTTCACCAATGGATTTACCATCGCCCACTTTTCTCCTTCAGAGGAGCGATATTCGAGCACCAGTAAGTGATAAGGAAGGTGAGCATATTCCATGTCGCTGGGGAGTCTCTTTTCCTTCTCTACCTTTACCAACTTATTTATATCTGCGTCTTTTACCAGGTAATCATATTCCATGCTGAGAGCTGAGATAGCACGGTTCGCAGCATTTTCATCTATTAGTTCTCCTTTTGAATACCGGCATGCGTATCGTACAAGCCTTAAAAAATCCCTTATATGCCCGCCACTTTCAACACAAAGTTTCTCTAAAATGATCTTATCGCTAAAGACTTTCTCAACAGCTATTCTTCTTCTCACTACTTCACAAAGCAGATCTATACCCTGTTGATTTTCCTTGTATAGCTCATTCTCTTCAAGCGGTTTGTTATACACTTCAACCATGGGAATAACTACAGGATCGTCAGGAAAAACCTGGGCTATATTCTCCTCGGCTAAAAGAGAAATGGGCACTGTATAAATTATATGACAGCTTGGAGATTTCAAAAACTCGCTTTGTTCTATAAATAAAAGGTTATGAGAAGTTATGTTTCTTTCTCCTTCTCCTTCAACAAGAGGTCGAAGTATCAGTTTTTCTAAGCCGTCTACGAGTATTATCAATCCTTTATACCCGTTTCTTCTCAATTGCCGTTGCAAATCGTCTATAAACAAGTTCACATCGTTCAAAAGAGTAATAGCCCTTCTTTCAAGTTCATGCCTTATCTCTCTTACTTCTTCTGTCCCACTACGGATATACGCTTTTAGGCCAAGGAGTGCCTTAAGGAAAAAAGGTATTTCTGCACCAATTTTAAATTTAGATTCCAGTTCAGTTTCCATCTCCTTCCGTTCCACCTTCTGCACAATCTCTTTTGCCAACCAATCAGCAATAGAGTCGAGGAATCTCTCCTCGATTTTAATATCAGGGTCAATTTTGGGTATTTGCTCGGCAAGCTGTCGCACATGGGTGAGTATCACATCAATCCATGCAACATCCATTAAATTAAGCTCAAGTTCTGCATTCCAGTAAAGAACAAAGTATCCCGCATCTTCGAGCCCGCTCTTAAGCCTGTAAAGCTCTGTTGTCTTTCCACAACCTCTGTGCCCGGTAAGAAGTAACTTCAAATAGCCTTCCCTTGTCCAGATTATTTGTCTCGCTAAATCCTCTACAATATTCTCTCCACCACGGCAAGAACTTAATTCCACGTATCTTGGATCACCACTGGGTAGTGCTTCATCAGGAGCCGCGGCAGCAAAAGCTTCAGGAATAGAGACAGCGAGTTTTAAATTGTTCTTGTTCATTTTCCTCTTCGTTTCTTCATTGACTATAATAATAATTAAAGTTTACTTGCTACATACCAACCCCCGCGCACTTCACTTCCCTTTCTATCTTCATTTCCTACTCAAGGTCAAACCCTTCAAAATTTGAGGGTATGGTCACGGAGATCAATGCAGAGGCGGCAAAAGGATGGAACACGGCGGGTGGATATTACGTAGAGATAACAAAAGATTTAATTGGGAACAATATAAAACAAAAAGCAATCATAATGCTTATATATTCTGCGTGGCTAAGAGTAAATGAGGTTGTGGAGTTGAAGTTGGCGGATGTTGATGCTGAGAGAAAACTGATCCACATAAAAGGAGCGAAGGGGAGGAAGGATGGGTATACTCTCCTTTTAGATACTGCTATGGAAACTTTAAGACTATACATGAATGCAAAAAACTCTGAAAAATGGCTCTTCCCTGGGAAAAAGGAAAATACCCATTTAACGATTCGAAGTGTATTAAAAATATTTGATATCCAAGAGCTTTTGGGACATAAGAGCAGTAAAACAACAGAAATATATACGAACTTAATTTCGGATATAATCCCAAAATGGAAGTATATACGAACTCGAGTTCGGATATACCTAAGTTAGCCAAAATTGCATAAAGCTTTTATAAAGAGCAAGCCATTTTTGTATAATCGGTTGATGTGTATATATGACAAATCTAGAAACTATTCAAATAAGTATCGGCTTGATAGGCTTAATTATTTCAATTCTAATCGCAGTTGTACAAACGGTTAGGTTAAAGAATCTTCGTAGGATACGTGATACGCATTTGCATTTAATTTGGAAGAACGCAAAGGAACTTTCAAGTAGGCTTCATTTAAAAACTGAAGAAGAATATCCTAGAAAAGCCTGCGGAGTTAGAGCTCAGAGAATTGAAGAATTAGTTGCCACCCTTATTGTTAATTTATCTAATATAAATAGGAAAACAATTGATAAGTGGTATGAAAATGGCGAGATCGATGATTATGATTATGATCTATTGAAAAAATTGACTCGATAAAATCATTTTTTATTTGGATTATAAGTTAATAGAATCATGGCAACTTCGCCTAACAGCGGATAAAAGGTAAATCAACGATTCTCCCAAATTGCCTTCAGCAACTTTTTTTTATCCGCGAAACGTAATCTTCAATTCCGCTCTAAACATACTTATGATACCTTCATATAAGTATTAGTAGTGTAAAATGTCAAGGACTGGAAAATTAAGATTGGCTAATAACCGGTTGACTGATCTTGTGATGTTGACGGATAATATCTTAGGGATAGGCGGGGGGGGGGGTTTATGATGAAGTTTGATGTTAGGGTATCGAACCGGAAGATTGTTGAGTTTTGTAAACGGAAACATATCCGATGTTTGTCTTTGTTTGGCTCTATTTTGCGTAATGATTTTTCGCGTAGTAGTGATATTGACATGCTTGTTGAATTTGAACCAGATTATATACCGGGGTTTTTTGATTTGATTGAGATGGAAGAAGAGCTTTCTTCTATGTTCGGCGGGCGTAAGGTCGATTTGAGAACACCCAATGACTTGAGTAGGTACTTTCGTGATGATGTGTTAGCGGAGGCGGAGGCGGTGTACATTGAAAGCTGATTTGGTTCGTGTTCATCATATGTTGGATGCAACCCGTGAAGTATTGGAGTTCTCTACTGATAAAACACGGCTTGATCTGGATACTGATCGGATGTTGTGCCTCTCGCTTGTGCATCTATTGGAGATTATTGGTGAGGCTGCCGTTGCAGTATCTTCAGAGTTCCGAGAGAAATATCCTAAAATCCCCTGGAGTGGCATTGTTGGGATGCGTAACCGGCTTATCCACGGCTACTATGAGATAAACCTAGATATTGTCTGGGAGACAGTTAAAGAAAATATTACTCCCCTAAAAGCGGAACTCGAAAAAATCATTGAGCACGAAGGATGCTTGTGAAGCGGTTCTCCCCTGAAACGATGAGCATATTTATTTAATTTAAATGGTGTTAAGTGCATACAAATAAGCCATTGAGCGATATGAGAGCGATTGCCAATTAACACTATAAAAATATTATGCCTGGTAAAGGTTGGGATTAAGCCGCCAGATGCTTATATAACCGAGATTGGATGCACCTCATAGAAATTAACGAGGCTAAACGGAAAGACGAGCCGAAGTCGGAGTTTTTACTCTGGGAGACTGCGAACGCCTACGTCAATCATTCTTGCTGAATTACGTGGCTGTGAGTTTTGGACCGCGGATAAGGCCTTTTATTTTACTTTTCGCATACCTTCAACGCTTCTTCCTTTATCTTCGCAGCTCGCTTCGCACCCACACCATGAACTGCCCCCAACCGCTTTAAGTCCGCATTTGCCACTTCTTCTTCATTCCGAAACCCAGCCGAATATAATCGCCTTGCTATTACCCGTCCAACGCCTTTTATTGATACCAATCTAAGCAATTCCTTTTTAACACCATGCCTGATCCTATCCTTTAACCCGTTTAGGCGCGCATACATCTCATCTTCCTGAAGATAGTCTGCCATCCTCGATGCAGCATAGCCTATCCAGCCCAAAACGTATACATTGTTGTGTATCTCACCCGGGTATGTTCCGAACAGTTCCTTCAACCTGGGATACGTGAACTCATCTATCCATGCGTGTGCAATGATGGCACTACCCAACGCATGTGCACCGTTATACAGCCATTCGTGATTATCACTAAAGCTGCCTGCTATTTCCATTGCATTCTTTACCTTCAGCGGGATGACTTCTTCGCATTTAGCCAGCAGTAGCAGGAGGTCAAAATCCGATGCCCGGCTATTGCTTAAAGCGGTTATCCCTTCTCGCAGTTCCAATGCCGAGTTCGGCGATAGATACAGCCTTGAAGAAAGCGTTCCGAATTTGGTTGCCCGTATACTATCGCCGTCCATATCTATGAAACCAGCTCTTGTTAGTCCCTCCAGTATGCTGTCCAGTTCCGCTTTCACGAATCCTAGTTCTTCACTATTTTGATGTGCATAGAAGGTGCAGTCAAGAAACTCGTAGACTTGATCTATACTATGTGCACCGCCAGCAATAGTTGCTAGAACCTGTTCGGTCATTGTATCGCCCGAGAATCGCGATACTATGGGTTCTAATTCGCCATTTATGTATACGCGTTCTATCGCTTCGAGTTCATCCTCGCTTTTTGCTACTATTAGCCCTAGTCCATACGCATCATGCTCGGGTCTTCCGGCACGACCAAATACCTGCTTCACCCAGCATACGGGCATCGGCTCAACACCCCTACCAAGCGTGAAGAACTTATAATTCCTGATAATAACCATTTTTGCAGGTAAAGAGACCCCCATTGCCAGGGTAGGTGTGCAACAGATCACTTTCAGTATCCGATTCCTGAAACTATCTTCTATCGCTCTCCGCTGCTCCGGATGCAGCCAGGAGTTATGATATGCAACGCCAAATCTAACCATCTCTGCAAGATCGTCCACACCGACCTCCACAAGTTCTGCGAGTTTGTCCAACTCATCATTTCTCATCTTTAACTGCGCGGCGATCTTTCTCGCGAAAGAGGCAGAGCCCCTCTTGGTATTCACGAAAACGAGTACTTGCGCGCCTTCTTTCACCTCTTCTATCACTCGTGTTATTATCGCACGGTCGTCCTCAGCCAGAAGTACTTCCTCTTTTAGTGGCACCGGTCGCCACTCGGACTTTATTACAGATGCATGCAGCCAGTTTCCAAACTCCTCTACGTTTGACATGGTTGCGGATAAAGCGATGATCCGCGCGGAAGGATTAAAGCTCATGAATCTTGCCAGAGCACCCTCTAACCTTGGCCCTCTCTTCTCTTCGCCCAGCACGTGCGCCTCATCCACAACAAGAACAGAAATCTTGCTTAACCACGCGGGCTTTAACCGCGTGAGCGAATCCAGTTTCTCCAGCGTCAGGAGTATAATGTTGTATCTTTCAAGATATCCGGATGAGCTTTCATAATCGCCGGTTGATATGCCAACGGCGGCAACAGAGCCGTAATTATACTTGAAATTCTGGTATTTCTCGTACGCTAATGCATTCAGAGGCACGACATAAAGGCATTTACCCGAATCTTGCAATAATGATTTCAACATCACCAATTCCGCTAACAGCGTCTTTCCACTCGCAGTCGGTGACGAGATAACGAAATTATTGGCAGTGTCAAGCAAACCCGCTTTCATCGCCTCTTCCTGCGGCGGATATAACTCCAGGTCTCTAACAATAGGCTCCAGTTCTATTCCCAAATTCAAGTCTGATACTCTCATTTTCAGAATTAGATTATATTAAAATAAATATATATTACTTCCTTATTACAATCATCAAGAGGGGAAGTTCATTTGTGTAATATGAAGATATAAAGGGAAAAATGGCGAAGAAGCAGAAGAAAAGGAAGGGGCGAAAGACGAAATCCGCAGGTAGGTTTGGCGTACGATATGGTACACGAATAAGGAAAGCGGTTGTCGCGATAGAAGAGCGGACACATGCGGTACATAAGTGCCCCAAATGCGAAAGGGGATCAGTGAAAAGGATCGGTACCGGGATATGGAAATGTGCAAAATGCGGCTATACTTTCTCCGGTGGGACTTATGTCCCCCAGACGCCACTGGGGCTAGCATCACAGCGTGCAATTAAAAGGGCAGTGGAAAAAGGTACGGGCATAGGCATTGCAGGAGCGGGGACGGTGGAAGCGGAAGGAGAACCAGGAGACTAATCAACGTTACTATGGGTTACTATTGCATGAGATGCAAAAGGCATGTGGAAATAGACAATAAAGTGTACCAGGGTGTACGATGTCCATACTGTGGATTTCGGGCGATGATGAAGGAGAGATCAGAAGTAATAGTAAAAGAAGTAAAAGCCGTTTAATAACGTTCTGATCAAACTTCCCTGTGGTTTGCAATGAGAGTCGAAGCGGAATTTGAGTTTGATGATGAGGTGGCGAGACTAAAAACGGTATATAACGCTGTAAAAGAGGAGCGGGCTGATGAGACGGATAAAAAGCGCTCCTTTGTTGACATCGAGCTTAAAGGGACTAAATTGAACATTCATATCTGTGGTGATGATGTAGTAAGGCTAAGAGCAGCGGTGAATACCTGGCTTCGATTGGTAAAAATAGCGGAGGATATGATAGAACTATGCCAGCCTCGGACTTTCTAAGTGGGATACCTGCATTGGTCTTTCTACTGGTGACTATCCTCATTATTTTAGGCGTGATATGGCTGATAATTAAATTGTTACCTTATCTCCTCATAGCAATTGTAATTGTGATTGTGATTCTTATCATATTATATTTTCTGTGGCGGATTTTTAGCTGATTATAAAGTGCCCAAACTACCGAATCCTGAATGTCCTATTTCATTTATTATATTACTCTGCCGGGGAGCTAGCGGGCACAATCGAATTTTCTAGTGATAAGGCATTTTCGTAAACTTAAAGACACGGCAAAACCAAAGTTAGCGGACCTAACAGGC
>CAZOEM010000024.1:0-15131 GCA_964578735.1 uncultured Halobacteria archaeon
GGGCTGAGCTGCTAGGTAGATGTAAAAAGACACTGTTGGAAGCGTTTTTGATGTTTTGGTACAGTTAGGGCTAAGGATATTGTGGATTTTGGACAGGAAGTCAATGTGGGATCACTTTATGGTAGTTTACTATTTGCAAACACGATGAAAATGTTGGGTATGGTGGACAAGAAGGAATAATTTTTTATAGTCGGACGCAGATGAACGCAGATAATCCTGATTTTAAATATACGGTTTAGTTGACGGAGGAGATTATTAGAATCTTCTATCGAGTTTATAATAAACTGGGTTATGGCTTTCTGGTTATTCTATTATTTCTCAGTTCTATATAAATCCCTTCTGTAGCATGAACAAAGAAGAAGCCAAAAAGCTCGTCATTAATGCATTAGCCACAGGCAGGCATGCCCTCTTTGAGCCGGAAGCGACAGCTCTGGTATCTGCATGGGGCATAGAGGTGCCAAAATCTGTCTTGATCAAAGGGCTTGAAGATGTGACACTTAAATCAAAGGCGATTACTTCGCCTCTTGTTCTCAAAGTGGTGTCGCAAGACATCCTGCATAAAAGAGAGCTTGGTGGGGTAATAGCAGGTATAAAAGACAGCGAAGAAGCGAGTGTTGCATTGAGCGCGATGAAGCGGATTCTTGCGGAAAAGGCACCAAAGGCAAGGATAGCGGGTTTTCTTTTGGAGGAAACTGCTCCCACGGGGATAGAGCTAATAATAGGTGGCTTGAGGGACCCGCAATTTGGTCCTGCTGTTATGTTCGGCGATTGAAGGAGAATCTAGATATTATCAATAAAGCAGGAACGTTGGTGCGGGAAGATGGCACTTACGGGCGGTTAATAGAATCCCGGAAGCACGGGTTTGTTGAAGGGGTAAACGTTTTGCAATCTTTTGAGGGATTCGGGTAAACTCGTGCTGTGGAATGAGGGACGGAAGAACTTCCCGCTTGATGTCCTCATTCAGTTAGTTGAGACTTCAAGAGCGAAATGAATGAATTAAAACCGGAACTTATGGAGAAGATGTAAGATAAAGTCTGTGTGATCTTGTAGTAAACAGATACTTACTTACTATTAGTTTCATACTATAATCCATAGCAATGAGTGAAGACCAGCGTGAGACGGAGGCGCGAGAGCGAGTAATAGAAGTCAGTGTTGAGGACGAGATGACGCACTCGTATATGGATTATGCGATGAGCGTGATAGTAGGAAGAGCGCTTCCGGACGCACGAGATGGGCTGAAACCGGTGCATCGCCGTATATTGTACGGAATGCATGAGCTTGGCGTCACGCACAATAGAGCGCATAAGAAATCCGCGCGGATAGTCGGAGATGTCCTGGGGAAATACCATCCTCATGGTGACGTTGCCGTCTATGATACAATGGTGCGAATGGCGCAGGAGTTCTCTTATAGGTACCCCTTAGTAGACGGGCAGGGTAATTTCGGCAGTGTAGATGGTGATGCCGCTGCCGCAATGCGTTATACCGAAGCAAGACTGTCAAAAATAGCGGAGGAGCTACTGCTTGACCTTGAGAAGGATACAGTTGAATGGAGTCCTAATTTTGATAACTCTCTTAAGGAACCACAGATTTTACCAGCAAAACTACCTAACCTCTTGATAAACGGCTCATCCGGTATCGCAGTAGGTATGGCGACAAATATGCCGC
Organism: uncultured Halobacteria archaeon; assembly: GCA_964578735.1. Classification (GTDB taxonomy): domain Archaea; phylum Halobacteriota; class Syntropharchaeia; order Alkanophagales; family Methanospirareceae; genus Methanophaga. Next base: position 1,666 of record CAZOEM010000024.1, read on the forward strand.
CGCATAACCTGGCAGAAGTGGTAGATGGTGTAATACGAGTAATAGAAGAGCCCAAAGTGAGCATAGAAGAGCTGATGCAGATAATAAAAGCGCCTGATTTCCCCACTGGCGGTATTATCACTGGCTACGAGGGCATAAAACGTGCGTATGAAACAGGCCGAGGGAGCATAAGGATAAGAGCAAAGGCCGAGATAGAAGTAAAGGGTAAAAAGGAGCGGATAGTCATAACTGAGATACCATACCAGGTAAATAAAAGCAGACTGGTAGAAGAGATAGCGGAATTTGCAAAGAAGTACAAAGTAGATAATATTAGTGGTCTGCGAGACGAATCAGACCGTAAAGGAATGCGGATTGTAATAGAATTGAAAGCAGGCGCAAATTCCGCCATCATTTTGAACCGGCTTTATAAACATACACAATTGGAAAATACGTTTGGCGTGATCAATCTCGCTCTGGTAGATGGCGAACCACGGGTATTAACACTAAAGGAACTCATAGAGTGCTACATAAAGCACCGGAAAGAAGTAACGATTAGACGGCTGCAATATGAATTGGAACGTGCAGAGAAGAGGCTGCACATATTAAAAGGCTTGATTATTGCAATATCAAATATAGACGAGGTAATAAGGCTAATAAAAGCGGCAAGCGATACAAAAACGGCTAAATCCGCTCTGATTGCCCGCTTTGAACTGAGTGAAGAGCAAGCGAAAGAGATATTGGATATGCGACTTTCGCGATTGAGTGCTTTAGAGCGTGACAAAATAGAAACCGAACGGGCAGAGCTCGAGACGAAAATAAACTGGTTAAGAGTGGTATTGGGGTCCGAAGCACGGATATATGAGCTAATAAAAGAGGATCTGGTAGAACAGAAGGATAAGTATGGCGATGCGAGGAGAACCAATATAGAAGAGCTGGTCTCATTAAGCGAGCGAGACTTTGTAGAAGAGAAGGAAGTAATCCTGTATTTCACGCAGCGCGATTATGTGAAGCGATTACCGGCAGATATATTTAAGCAGCAGATGAGGGGCGGAAAAGGAATTGCAGTGATAGAAAAGAAGGAAGATGATAAGATCGTTAATTTCATTCGCGCGTCCACAAGGGAACGGCTGATATTTTTCACCGAATTAGGTAAAGCATACCAGGTGAAGACATATGAAATCCCGCCAAGTAGCAGACATGCCAAAGGGAAGCCTTTAGTGAACATTCCCGGGCTGAACCTAAGCACAGAGGAGCGGGAAAAGTTCGTAACTGCTGTTGCCATTCCTGAAGAGGTGGATAAGGGTATAGGAACTAATGCAGAGGGGGCATATCTTGTTTTCGCTACTAAACGAGGCGTGGTAAAAAGAAGCGCACTTGCTAAGTTGAAGGCCATACGAAATACCGGAGTTGTCGCCGTTAGGACCACAAAGGGCGATTCGTTAGCTGATGTTGTCTTGATTAAGCCATCGCCGGACTCACAGGATCGTGGGCCCGGGCAGAATGGAATAATCTTAAGCTCGAAGAATGGGAAGGCTATTTTCTTCCAGGAAGAGGAATTAAGAGAAATGGGCAGATATGCCGCAGGAGTAAGAGGAATGAGGTTGGAAAAGGACGATGAGATAGCAAGTATAGAAACTCTTGATCTGGGCGTATCGAAAGAGAAGAACAGGGCCGTTACGATAACAGAGAAAGGCTACGGTAAAAGAACGAAGCTGGATGCTTATAGAGAGACACACCGTGGTGGCAAGGGCGTAATCAGCATAAAAACAGGAGAAAGGAACGGTAAAGTAGTCTGTATAAAACAAGTAAAGACTACAGATGAGTTAATGGTTGCTACTTCTGACGGGATGGTGACGAAAATTTCTGTTCGGAACATCTCCGTGCAGGGCAGAAATACGCAGGGTGTGCGGATAATGAATGTAAAAGAAGGCGAGTGGGTAGTTGCTGTCGATATATTATCCGCTACGGAGAGTACAGGCAAATAAATATCATTGTGTAGCGATGCACAAAAGCTATCAGTAGCTTTTGAGCGTTATTCCTTCCGCATCTATCTCTAGATAGGTTGCAGAAGGCTTCACCCATGAACCCGAGTTTGCAATCTTCTTTTCCATCTTAACAAAAGGCTCATGTGTGTGCCCATACACTAAAAACTCACCTTTATATTTCTCATTGATCAATTCGATAGCATATTCCCCCAATTTTCCCATATTCCTCCCTTCTGGTGTCAAGATAATTTCATTTATTTTCTCTTTAACCCACGGCCGTGTGGCTTTAGGATTGGGATTGGATGAATGCGAGCTAAAGCCAAGAAGATTCAGAATCTTGTGCCAGATATTCCCTCCACTCCCTATTTTTTCCCAGATATTATCCGCGACCTGCCCAACATCGTCCCCAGCCATACAGAGTATATCTGCAAATGCCTCATACATTTCCAGCGTACCAAATCGTTTGTTTTCGAGCTGATGCCCATGTATAAAGCGATACCGGGTGTCACCATATTCGAGGCTTAGGTCATAGTTAAGATCGAACGTGACACCAAAGTAAGATTGAGTAAATCGTATCAGATGGAAGTCATGATTCCCAACCACAAAAACCACGTTTATTTTTGGCTCCAGGCTCATAAGTTTGTGCACTATGTCAATATTCTCGAGCAATACTCCAACAGGGTCACGCCTCCAAAAATCAAATATGTCCCCTAAAAGAACTAATCGCTCGACGTCATCTTCCAGATTTTCAATAAAATCCGTGAATTTCTCCCTGTTGCTGTATTCTATTCCTAAATGCACATCTGAAACAACTACACACTTCCTATTTTCAGTCATTTTTCCCCTCCTTATTATTCCTTAAAATACGCAGTCTATATATATTTTCCGGTTTTTTTCTAATGGCAGGTTATAAGATGATAGATAATCTCCAAAGCCTTATCCTTTTGCAGCTTGCAGTTGTAAAGAGCGGTGTTCTTTCTCTCAGAAAAATAAGACCCGCAAGTCTTACATTTAAGCATTCTTATCACATCGGATTTACCGTAGATGTTATGAACAACGATGTTACCAATGCCCTTTTTGCCGTAGTCTAAGCATTTTTTATTCAAACAACAGAATTCATTTATCAAAAAGTTAGATAAGGGCATATTTTGCAACGTCCGCCCCAACATGTTCCGACAACTAAGAAAGCCTCCGCCTTTTCCAATTCCTCCATCACAGGTGTTTCTACATCCACCACTACCCATTCTTCACCCATTTTTGTGCAATAATACTAACTCTTTTAGAGCATTTTTGCATGTTGCATCAATCTCCATCCCGAACCAGCTTTTAGACTTACTGTCAGGTGTGCTGAAGACCATGATAGAATTCATCAGCTTCCGCCGGTTATAGAATATTTTAACTATCTTCCTCAAGGCGGGTTTTTCGAAATTTTCTTTTATTGCAAGTACTCTAATTATAATAGGTGGAGTCAGAATTGCAGAAGCAGGAGAAATGGTATCAGCTATCTACCGAGCAGATTTTTGAAGCTTTAGGTTCCAGCACTGCTGGGCTCCGTACAAATGAGGCAAAAGCGAAGCTTGAGACCTATGGCTACAACGAGCTGAAGTTCAAGAAGCGAAGTTCCATCATCCGATTTATTATGCAGTTCCACAATCCGTTAGTCTATGTCTTGCTCCTTGCCGCGATCGTTACTGCTTTTCTAGATATGTGGATGGATGCCTCGGTTATTCTCGCAGTGGTCTTAGCCAACACAATAATAGGGTTCATACAAGAGGGCAAAGCGGAAGCTTCGGCAGAGGCGTTGAAGAGCATGATGACGCCTGAATGCACCGTGCTCCGGGATGGCGAGAGAAGGGTAATAGCAGCACGAGAATTGGTTCCCGGCGATGTGGTTCTGTTGGAAGAGGGAGACCGAGTGCCCGCGGATTTGCGTCTCTTCTACGCAAAGAACGTGAGTGCAGATGAAGCGGCACTTACCGGCGAGTCCGTACCGACACGAAAGAATGCTGATCAAATCCCGAAACCCGACCTGGCACCCGCGGATCAGCGTTGTATGGCTTTCAGTGGCACGTTCATTACTCGTGGCTCTACTAAGGGCGTGGTAGTGGGGACGGGGGAGCACACAGAGATAGGCAGAATCGCAGTGCTTATGAAAGAGACACGAAAACTTACTACGCCGCTGATGCGGAAGATGGGCGACTTCACAAGATTCATTATTATCGCGATCATCGTAATTGCAGTTCTTAATTTCATAATGGCAGTATTATTTGGATTTGGGCCCACGTATGCATTCCTTGCCTCGGTATCCTTAGCAGTTGCGGCAATACCCGAGGGTCTACCGGCTATATTGACAATAACATTAGCCTTTGGCGTGACAAAGATGGCGGAGAGAAATGCACTTATAAAGAGACTGCCAGCGGCCGAAACGCTCGGCTGTACTACTGTTATATGCTCGGATAAAACCGGTACGCTCACTAAGAATCAGATGACTGTTTCCCGGATTCATTCTGGTGGTGGGGATTATAATGTGACTGGAGTTGGGTACAAGCCAGTCGGGGAGTTTATTCTTGAGGATAAGGCAATTAACCCTGCGCAAGGGAGTAAAGAACTGCTTGAAACATTGAAAGCGGGCTACATGTGTAACAATGCGACACTCGTAGAGGATAAGGGGCAGTACGGCATAGTAGGAGACCCGACAGAAGGCGCTTTGGTGGTTTCAGCACGCAAAGCCGGTATTGCAACGGATCGTAGCAAATTGGATGAGATACCTTTTGCTGCCGAGCAGCAGTATATGGCCACAATGCACGAAGGCGAAACAGAAAATGTAGTCTACGTAAAAGGCTCCCCGGAACGTATTTTAATGATGTGCCAAAACCAGTTGCGCGAAGGTAACGTTGAGCCTCTGCGGACTGACGAGCTCGGAAATAAAGTGAATGAGATGGCGGGCGAAGCATTGAGGGTGCTTGCTATAGCCTATAAGCGCATTGCAAAAGATAAAAAGTCGCTTAATCCCGACGAATATCTTAAAGGGTTAACTTTCCTCGGACTGCAGGGGATGATAGACCCGCCAAGAGCGGAAGTGATAGAGGCGGTCCAGAAATGTAAGCGTGCTGGAATCAGGGTAGTGATGATTACTGGTGACCATGCGCAGACGGCGAAAGCAATTGCACAGCGGTTAGGAATCGGAGAAGGCGAGGATACTGTGTTGACCGGAGAAGAACTGTCGAGGATGAGTGATGAGCAACTATATGAAGTTGTGGATACCGTTTCGGTATATGCACGAGTTGCCCCGGAACATAAGTTTCGGATAACCAAACAAATACAGAAGAGAGGGGATGTCACTGCTGTTACCGGCGATGGCGTAAATGATGCACCCGCGCTAAAAGCTGCGGACATAGGGATAGCGATGGGAATAACAGGAACTGAAGTGAGCAAGGAAGCTGCGGATATGATCCTAACGGATGATAACTTCGCCAGTATCGTGTCCGCGGTGGAAGAGGGCAGACATGTATTCGAGAATATTCGGAAAGTTATCTTATACACGCTGCCCACAAATGGTGGGCAAACTCTGCTGATATTGGGTGCCATCCTGCTTGCACCGTTTATAACACTCTTCGGGGTGCGTCTACCAGTTGCGCCCGTGCAAATCCTGTGGATAAATTTGATTGACGCCGTTGCACTTGCACTACCAATCATCAGGGAACCAAAAGAAAAAGGGCTACTCGAAAGAGCGCCGCGAGATACTAAGGAACGGATAACTGATAGCCCATTCTTCAAGAAGGTTGGGATAGTGTCAGTGGTAATGGCACTTGCGGGATTCGTGATATATTACTACTTCGGTATGCCCGCCTGCACAGGTTCAGGGGTAAACGAGCGATTGTTGACACAAGCTCAAACTGCGACATTCACCACTGTAATGCTTGTTCATATCTGTTATCTCTTTACCGCGCGGTCAATAACAAAGTCGGCATTTACGTTCAGTCCACTTTCAAATAAATGGGTGCTCATCGGTGCTGCCTTGGCTATCGGGCTGCAGCTTGCGATAATCTATGCACTTCCTGCTATAGGCGTTAATCTGTTTAGAACCGCGCCCATACCTGCGGAGTGGTGGATACCGATGATTTTAGTCTCGGTCCCGATATTCTTTGTAATAGAGTTAGAGAAGTTCCTGACAAGGCGGTTTGGGAAAGAGGACGTTCAAGAAAATAAGTTATAGACACCGATTAACGCAGATTGACACAGATGATAAAGATCGAACAATGTCAAACTTAAATTTAGAAAGTCCGCGTAAATCAGTGTAAATCCGTGTCCTTAATGGAAGGTAGTTATACTTTATATACAATCAAAAACCACGAGATTACACGTGATTAAATCTAATTCCTATCATTCTTTTTGCGTAAAAATTTGTGTAATCTTGTGGTTAGGTAAAATACGTCACTGACCCCATTTTGGATAACTTATTCTAGCAACATGAGATAATCTCATATAAAAGCTTCAAAGATTATCGATGCGACACATTTAATAAATCTATATATATAAGATATAAGTAAATCTAAAGCACGGATAAATTTATAAAAACTTTATTGTTTTTAATAATAATTATAGCTGTATCTACGAATATTGGAGTGGCGGGATTTGACAGTACTGATTTCCATGGAGTTCCTTCATATTCCATTATAATATATCAAAAATATTACGAGGTCAATAAGGGAGATATAGTAAATTTTAGTATACATATTACAGGTGTAGGCGATGTAGATGCTAACAAATTACTGATTTCCATTTCACCAAATATAGTTAAAGAAAAAATTGAATTAAAAGAATATAAGTATTTGTGTGGCTGGAACAATGTTTCAGGAAGCGATAGCGATAGACTCATAAGATTCCTTAAGTATAAATACGATGTTGACTGGATGGAAAATGCAAACATAAGCAAGTCCAATGACAGCAAAATCATTATCATCTCTAAGGATAAAAAAAACTCAGCCGAAATAATGTACGATGAGAAGAACGAAAAAGTGACCATGAAATTAAGCGACGACAGAACTCGTGACCTATATAAAGATAAAGGAAAAAATTCACCTATATTTTATCTTGAATCTTATGCACTTGATAATTTTTTTGGTACAAGTCTTTCAGCAAATTATTTTAAATATTATAGTCTTGGTGAACTTCAATTTGTAGGAGATGAAGGAGAAGCCCCTATAACTTTTGAGTTCACAGTTGATGATAATGCGCCTGAAGGCGATCACGAAATTTTTATTATTTTATATTATAAAAATGGAAAACAGTGGTATCAAAGCCAAGAATTAGTGAAAATACATGTTAATTCCTGGCCTGAACAACATATTTATCTATCCGCTGTTCTAATTGCTTTACTCGCAGCTATAGTCATTGCTGTGGCATCGTTTATTTGGAAATTCATTAGGAAATTCATTAGGAAACGAGTTAAAAACGAAGAAAAACACAATTAACGGTGGCATATTTGAACATTGTCAAGAGTGGCATTGGCATTCCAAAAAGGATATATAAAACAGACCATTAGCCCCGACCATGCCACCCCGGAATAAAGAGGCTGACCCATAATAAAACAACTTTCCGATACTTTTATACGTTTTTAACCATATATTAACATTATGGCATACATAAAAATTTTAAACACGGAACTTCAACTTTCTGGATACCTACAAATTTTAATGGAACCCCTTCTACTATTCCATCTTCATCCTCCTCGATAACTATGGTGAATTCTTTCTCCATCTTAATCCCGGCGGGTTTTCCAAAAGAGTAGATTCAACTATATTTAAATAATCGTAACTCCAATAGCCATTTCATGTTAGAAGAAACGTTGCGAGACGATTTTGAGAAATATCTAAAAAATCCCTCAAACGAACGATTACAAAAACTTACAAACGCAATCCTACGATTCCATGAAAAACATCCCGCTTGTCCGCAATGCAAACATGATGATGTGTATATGATAACCTATAATTTGTTTAGGGAGAGAAAATTCAAAATTGACGATGAAAAGGTTTGGATGACCCCGTTTCAACTTGCAGGTGCAAAATATACTGACGCTCAAGAAGCTTGGGATATTCTAAAGGATTTTTTATAGTGAAATATACGCAAATTTCAAACCCGCCGCTCCGAGCTCCAACATCATTACGAATACTGTGCGAGCATGCATTAAATTCGCATCGGATATTCGAAAGAAGTACCAAAAAAAACGAGGGTTTTCTTGACATCAAACGTTGCCCCGCCCATAACTTCCGGACAAAATAGATTCCTGCTCCTCGCGTACATTGGTGTTTTTGACATGTGCGATTAATGCATAATGTTTTAAATAATCTCAGAACATAAAGAAATGGTGAGCAGCAAAACGAAATAGATGAAGGGACAGGGTGGGGATCAGCGGTAGATGTATATGGGTAGAAGGGAAGAAGGAGAAGTGCCGAAAATCGAAAATAGTAATTGTAGCTATAAATATTTGTCGCTTTTGTATGCTCTACAAAAGATCGCTATGTTTTTATCTCCGAAACGTGGGTGATAAAAGATGAGGCAAAATAGGGAGCATGGGAAGAAGAAACTTGCAGCTAGAATTCTCTTGTTTATTTTAGCTTTAGTGTTTGTATTTAGCATTTATACAAGAGAGGTATCAGATTGCAACTGCACAAGACAAGGAGGGAGGTTGCAATGAATCGATTGTCAATTGTTTTGTTCCTTGTGCTCATACTAAATTTCTTTGTGATGGTTCCAGCTTATGGTGGGTCTTGTGAGGATATCCCTGTTGGTGAACCTTATGATAGAGAAACAGATCGTACGGAAGAAGAATCGTGGACTTTTAAGGAGCCCCTCTTGCCGTTCAATTCTATGTATTGCTATTTGATAACTATGACGCGCTTCAAGATAACATACGACCGTGTGCAGCCCCATCTGGAGCGTTGCTATTGTAACGTTACCGGTCAATGGGAATTTGGACCAATATACGACAAAGTACTCGCTTCTGGTTTAACAAAATACGAAGAAAATGAGACGGACCGGGATGTAATTCAATGTTGCGAACCACCGTCGCCACCAGAATGTCCGGACCTTTTCGAACCGCGAAATCCTGGTATTGCAAGCAAAGCATTCTGTCGTGGCGCGTGTGGCGGGGACTGTCCAGGTAAACCGATAAACGTACTTAGGTATGTTCAGTCGGGAGATTGTTATTACAAATGCTCATACGATATCTGGGTGTGTGGGACCCATAGATGTTGTCGTGATCATGATCGTTGCTACGACCGGTGTGCGAGTGCCGGGTGGCCGGCACTATGCCGGCGCGGATGCGATTCCAACGCTTTTCTATGCGCTCGAAACCTCATTCCTTGGGGGATTCCGCCGGGTATCCGCGAAAGTATCGCGTTAGGTATGTGCGCCAGCTGGGCAAGTGGCCATGGCCCCTTCGATGGTTATCTCACCTTTTCAGATCCGCCAACCCGGTTGGGGCCGTTCATTGGACCCTGTCCTACCAGTTAATATAATAGAAGAGGATACTATGAAAGAAGAAAATATGGCTTGTAGATATATGAAAGACCTAATGAGGGTGCTCTCGGTATTGGTAATTTCCATCTTTGTGCTCACCGCCTTTTGTACTGCTGTAGTGGGACTGCCAGCTGAGGATGAAGCTCCGATTGATCCGATTTGTGGTCATATAGCTCCCTCCATCTCGGTCGTTCATAATACCACCATCAACGAGAGTGTCGCTGTTGCCACCTTCTTTATCAACTGGATGAGGGAGGAAAGCGATTTGGTGTTAACGCTGGTCACGCCTAACGGCACTAGGATAAATACAACTGTCCGCTCTTCATCTGTTGATCACTGGAAGGACGAGACCTATGAATATTATACTGTATATAATCCACAGAAGGGTGTTTGGTCTTTCGAAATCAGAGCTTTGGATGTTCCCGCGGATGGTGAGGATTATTGCTTGCTGATAGATCAGACCTACAAGAACGCGACGCTATATGATATGGAAGGTAACATTACAGATAATACGGACGGTGGGGGTTTGTACTGTGGCCATATAAATTCATCAACATCAGTAATGCACAATACAACCATAGGCGCTAATATTTCCGCTGCATACTTCCTCCTAACCTGGGCAAATGCTGATAGCGACCTAGAGCTGGTGATGCATTTGCCAAATGGCACAAGGATAAACCCAACTCTCAGCTCCTCATCTGTTGATCACGGGAAGGACGGTACCTATGAATATTATACCATATATAACCCACAGGAGGGTGTTTGGTCTTTCGAAATCAGAGCTTTGGATGTTCCCGCGGATGGTGAGGATTATTGCTTGCTGATAGATCAGACCTACAAGAACGCGACGCTATACGATATGGAAAGTACAGACCTAGGAATGGATATGGAGGGTGGCGGTCTTTACCGTGGCCATATAAATTCATCAGCTACACTAATGCACAACACAACCATAGACTCTAACATCTCCGCTGCACAATTCCTCATAGCTTGGACAAAGGCTGACAGTGACCTAGATCTTGTGGTGTATTCGCCAGACGGTACCAAGATAGAACCTCTGCCTGATTTTTCCATAATCCACGGGGAGGAAGAAACTATCGAGTATTACATCGTGCAAGACCCTCTGGAGGGAAACTGGACTGCAAAGATTACATCAAAAGACGTGCCGCGGGATGGCGAGGATTACTGTATCATCATCGATCTGATAGATAAACGTGATAGAGATCGCAACGGTGAGGTAGATCGAGGCAATGCAAGTTTCAGTGGTATCTACTACGATTACGGAACAGATGTCGACCGTGATGAGTTATATGACTATATAACTGTGGGCGTGGGCATCAATGTGGTAGATAAAGGTTTTTACTCTGTAGCTGGGAAACTCTGCGACCTCAACGGAAGCGAGCTAACTCAGGCTTTTAACGATACATACCTAGATGTTGGTACTCAAACTGTGTTACTGATACTTCATGGGATGAGATCGCCTGGGCCCTACTGCCTCAAAAACCTGAGTTTGTGCGGTGAAGCTGGTGAGAGGCTGGATTATTCTGCGGAGGCATATACTATCAATGCATATGACAACCTTGATCTGGGACCTCAGCTGGCTGAGCTTACGGGCAATTACACAGATTACGGAATGGACGTTGATAGCGATGGGTTGTACGATTACCTGACTGTTGACGTCTGTATTGACGTCTATAAACCAAAGAACTACGGATTGATGGGATACTTATACGACACCAACGGAACCGAAGTGGTCTGGTCTATAGGTTATGGAAACTTGGATGTGGGAACTCATACCATCCACATGGACTTCGATGGCAAGACCATAGAGGAACACGGGGTGAACGGCCCCTACCACCTCAAGTACATCATATTATTCTCGGGCTCATCTGACACAAACTTGACTCTATGCGATGTCGCGTTGGATGCCTATACCACCTCTGCGTACAACTCCTTGGACTTTGTAGACCCCGTGAATTCAGAGAACGAAGTAACGATTTCCAGAGTGGGATTAGGAGAAATCCGCCTGATTGTTTCTTTTAAAGATACAATACCTGTTTTCGCGGGCAGATACAGCTATGACCTCGTAGGTATTAACGTTCCTCAAAGACCTAATAACTTTACTATAACCGCAAGTGAGGTAAAAAATCTTAAGCTTGGCCTTAAGAAAATCCAGGACAACACCACGAGGATATGGGTCACACAAACTATTGTCGCACCGGAAGGTAAAGCAACTGCTCAGAGCGACTTGCCTTCACCGGGTAATTACCACGTAAAGATATTCGGTGACGCAGCCGAAGGTGCTTCCGAAGTTGACATGAAGTTGACCGCTGTTAAAAAGATAAAGGCGAGTAGGGACTTTAGCTTAAGTATTGACATCAGCGGATTCCCTGCTGGCAAATACACCATAACTGCAAGAGTAGATACTGGATGCTTCACTGACCTCACGCTGGATGGCTTGCCATTGGCTCCCTAAATTATTTATAAGACGCTTCGCAGAAAGAACCTGCGCAAAGAAAGAAGGGATAGGAAGGGGAAAGTGAAAGGCATGAAAAAGGCGATGAAAAAGAAGGGAAGAAGAGTGAGAATGGGTACGGAAATGGAGAAAATAATAATTGCAGCTATAATACTGGTCGCTTTTGTAGGCGCTGTAAAAAATCGCTTTGGTTTTATACTCCGAAACGTGGGTGATAAAAGATGAGACAAAATATGGAGCACGGGAAGAAGAAACTTGCAACAAAGAGTATTTCGTTTATCTTAGCCTTAGTGTTTGTATTTAGCATCTTTTCTGGAACAGTCTCTGCAAAGTGTGTATTGAAGAATGAAGAGGTGGTGTTACCGGAAAAGTATGTTCCAACCGCCGACCCAGTAGTTACTGAGAAACAGTGGCACGTTACTGATATTACTTGTGAACAAGCAAATTGGAAAGGAACAATTACTACAGAAATAAAAGGTAATATTGAAAAAACGGTAAAAAGGACTTATGAATGTTGTTGTGAAGTCACGGGTGTGTGTGCAGATGAGGAGAAGACAGTTACAGAAGAGACTCCTTATACTAAAACAGAAACAAAGCCAGATACTGCAACCACCGGGGCAACATGTCCAGAACCATGTGCAACTAAGGAACAGATTGAGGCTGCGAAGGAAGCTGCAAAAGAGTATATAGAAGCTAAAATAACCTATGATAGGGCACATCGTGAATTAGATGAAAAATTAGATAATGTTGAGAAAAAAATTGAAGCGTTGGAACAAAAATTAGTAATAAAGAAAGAATATGTTGAAAACGTTAAAAAAGATACGGAGAAAGACATTAAGAAACTCGAAAAGTCAATTAAGAAACATGAAAGGATAATAAGAATGCGATCGTTTATGCCACAAGAAAAGGATGTTGCAATGCAAGCGCTTTCTGTGATTTCAGGAGTACTGTTGGAAAGAGAGCTTAAAGAATTTAAAAAACAGCTAGGCGTAAAGAAAAATTTGTTAAAAGGATTAGATAAATCAATAAACACAGTTGAAAACGAAATAAAATCCTTGGAGTTTGATCTCGACGGCCTCCGTGAACAAAGAGGCACAACACAGCAAATCCTACAAGTTTGTCAAGATCAGCTAAAAAATGCGAAAGCAAGGCTGGAGGCTGCTCGAAAAGTACGTGATAGTTTTAAACCTTGTACTCCTGTACCCAAAAAGCATCCAGATTGCAGTTACGATAGTGTTAGTGTGAGTAGTTACCAAGTTGATACAAATAAAAGCCATCCAACATTTTACGTGCGAACGGCGGGTAATTTAAATACGTCCCACTCGTCTGTTCCAATTGATTCTACTGTGTCATTGCAAGATCATCCGGATATAGTCCTTTTTTCGTCAAGCATGTTTGAAAATGATACTTTGCATGATTCTAAATATGATGCTAATACCATTTCAACATACCAACTTAATACCAACTTTAAAACATTGTCAACATTTTCTACCGAGTTTACAAGT
>CAZOEM010000025.1:0-15117 GCA_964578735.1 uncultured Halobacteria archaeon
AACATATAAGAAAGAAGTATATTAAATAAAATAAAATAAAGTGCTTTTGTTCCGGAACTGCAGGTATGAATGAGTATGAACACATATGAAGAGTTTAGAGAGATGTTAGATGTCGGTGGTTGGGTAGACGACAGCATAGGGATTTCTATTGTCTCTTATGATAGGTTAAAAAACACATTTGATGAGAACTTAAAATTTCTAAATCTTATTCTTGACAGCCGGAAGAATCTAACGGGAATAGAAGCGAAGGAATTAGAGGAAATATGCTTCTTTCGACTCACCGCACTTCTCTGGCACCTTCAAAAAAGCGATGATTTTATACCCGATGACACAAGGACCGTTTTATCGGAAGACGAGATGGCGACGATAAAAAAAGCATCTCTCTTCTCCTGGCTTGATGATGAAAGCATCCTGCAAAAAGATATTAAAATGAGTTTTTATGTGAACGATATGGAGATGTCATTCGAGAACCTAACAAAAGCAAAGGAAAGCTGTAAAATGGAACTCCGAGAGATTAGAGCGGTATATTCTAAAATTCGACCGCCTATTATCTCTTATCTCCTCAAAATCTATGAACGCCGACTTCAAACTATAGACCACGTCGAGAAATTTTATGAAAATGAGTTGATAGCTAAGATTGAGCTAATCCGGATAAGACTCAATGATGTTAGGCGAGCTACCGAGCTGCGAGCTAATTACTTCAAGGAGAAAATTCGTCACCTGAATGAGATAAAGCGGGTGATTGGTGGATTGAGAGAGAAAAACAGTGTAAGTGAAATTTTCAGGCATCTGCGTGATATAGCCGGCGACCTGGAACGGTTAAAAGAGGCTGACACAGCCGAAGAGCGGGGCTTGATGCCTTTCTACGTGAATCGGATATTAGAACCGATAACAGCAATAACTCAAAAGGGCGCGTTGGATGAGAAAGATATTGAAGAGATAAATGACATCTTTGGCAATTATACCAAACTATTTGAAAATTCACACAAGGAATGTCTGGCGATAGCTAAAAGGATAGCGGTATATGTGAACTACATAGAAAAGGTGAAGTTAATTTTAGTAGAAGTATCAAAATTTTCAGATGATGAGCGGAGGGAGCTAGATGTATCAACAATTGTGGTAGCTGCCACTAATTCTATATCCCAGTTCATTTTAACTGTTGATAACGTCACAGAAGGTATAGCAGGCAAATTTATTGATTCTGAAAAGACCCTAAAAGATGATGCTGATGTAATAGCGAGAGAGTTCCTGGGCATTGTCAAAACAAGAGGACAGGTAAAAGAGATACTGCCCCTGGATGAGCTAGAAGAACTGGAAGCCCAAATTTGAGTTCTGATCTATATCAGAGAAGAAAAGAGAATATAGTATATGCATTCTTCATGTAAATATACACGAGCATCACTAAAAAAGTGACGATAGTAATCGCGCAGGCATAAAACACCGGATGCATTACCTTCACATTGCTTCTATATAGACCCACGTAGTCTATTCTTCTTTTCCACTTCCGGGTGATAAGAGCACCAATTAGAATCCCTACGATTGTGAACACGAGCAAAGAAATCATCATGGAGTTTCGTAGTTTCTTAAGAGAAGCGGATAAAGTGTTTTCTAAGCCTTGCCTTTTGACTAACATGTTGCTATAATTCTGCAAAAGAGTATAATTCCGCTGAAGAGCTGAATTTTCCGTTCGCGATCCGGCCCGAGAAAGTTCCAGTTGGTTTTTTAGCTCTTTCAATTCTCCCGCTTTCTTACCTAAGGTAGTATCTATCTGTTCCATTACCATTAAGGACGCAGCAGTAATATGCCCTATTAGCTCCGGGTAGGATACTTTTGCTTTGTAATCAGAAGCGTCCACGTGGAACTTAATGTAACTCTCTGAGAGCGCATCGGTATCTATTTTGTTAATGTCATTGCCGCTCGAGTTCACGTTTAAAGCACTAATTTTAGTATATGCTTCGTTGCTTGCTCTGATGAACTCTATGCATGAAGGAGTGAAATCTACGAATTTATTCCCTTCCTGGTCAATTTGATAAAGTTCTATTATTCCCCCTCTCAACCGGATTAGTTCCGGAAAGTCCTGATTGACATCAATCGCCTTAAGCCGGGCAATGTCGCCCTTATTATTTGCACTAATAGCAGGCACAAATGTGGCCATAATAAAGATTAAAAGGAAGATAATAGGGATACGGATATTTCTTCTCATTCTCGTCGCCTCCAAACAAAGCTTAAGATAAGGACTGACATCCAGATACCGATTATTAAACCGAAGGACGCACCTACACCATATCTCAGTATACGGTCACGATTGTAATTCGCTATAGCCGGGATAATCGCGTTTAATCTCGCAAGTTCATTTGCCACATCCGCGATTTTCGCGTTCACTTCTTCTAGCTCTAGATGCTCTAGGCCTAATTCCCTTTTGATGGCGGGGATTTTCATTCTTAGCTCTGAAGTTCCGTTATCGTCTAAGGGCCTCAAAGTATCTATTCCTGCATAAATGTCTTCGAGTTCCCTTTTTGCATCATCGAACTTTGCATAAACGGTGCTACCTTCCTGTGATAATACAAGTACTGTATCGGCACAGATGAGACTGACAATAGCAAAAAAGAAAATAAGTGCTTTTATCCTTTTCACTCTCTTTCACCCCTACGATACTTCATTTCCTCGATTCCTCTTCGTATTTCTTTGCTAAGTCCGCAATTTCACGGATTCTATCCAAATCATCATGCCTGTAAGTGAACAAAGTTGTAAGGGATACAAGATTCCTTTTTGTTAGTGATATACCTAAGTGGCACTCGTGTAACTTAGAGTTGCTTAGCATGAAGTCTTCAATATATTTCGTGTCAATCCTGTTCTCCTCACTTTCCAGATAATATGGCGGCACTCGAATAAGAGCAAGGTTTTTATACGCGTTCGCAAGGTTTACATTTGCAACTGTCCGCTTCTCCGCGGTTACCCGGGAAAGCGCAAGCGTGTCTATTTTCTTATGCCCACCAAGAGGAATAAAGTACTGAAGTAACCCTCGAGACATCATACTTGCGCGTCCAAGCACAGCGAAGCCCTGCTCGGGATTCTTACCGCCGGTATCAAAAGACGTAGCAGTTATGATGTCGTTTATATCTATCACAGGGGGATTAAGATTGTATTTTGATGGGTCCATGTTCTCTAATAGGATACCGGCTGTGAGGTCTGCGATGCTCGTTGCTATGTAGTCATTGTATTGGGGATATAGGCTTTCAAACTCGGTTCTGTAAGCCAGTTTTTGGTTATCTACGAGTATGGAAGAATCAACATATTCCTTAAGCCCGTCAATACCATAGTTAGCGTTCCACGACTGCCTATCGCCATATTCGATCACACCTTCCACATCCAACGCTTCTCTCGCCGCCGGCAGTATTGCCACGGCGATTATTCTCATTTTTTGCTCGGAAAGCTCTTTAAGTGCTTTCGCGATAAGCGGCGATATTCCGCATCCGGTGCCTCCACCCAAACCCAGGAAGATGAAAGCGAAAGGCGCCACAAGTTCTTCGTCTATCATAATTCTCTCTTTTGTTTCAACCTTTGTCTCAACGGTTATTCTCTTTTTCAATGTCCCTAAAAGAGAGGAATAATGTGTTTCCAAAACTTCAGCAGCTCTTACCGGATTCTTCCCGAACCCACCCGTCACTTTCTCCTCGAACCCGCTGACAGTCCCCTCAATGATACCCATCTTCTCAGAAATGCCGAGCCAATTTTCCCGCTTTATCTGCCTGAGATTTGAAAGGTCTTTTGCGGTGGAATTAATAGCAAGAGGATTCGCAATTAAGCTCATATTTCCAAATTTAAACACCGAATCAAGTATTGCAGAACCTGCTTGACCTGCACCCAGAAATAGATATGCCATTTTTGCCTCATTCTCTCCTGATCTTTTACGATGATGGGGAAAAAAGATATATTTGAAGTTGTCTGTCTGATAGTGACTAATACTAAAAGTAAGTATTATACATACATAAATAAATGATTAACTTTAGAAGTGAGATATATGCTAAGTTCAAGGGGTATAACGACCTGGGAATTTAGAGTGCTCATTCTTCTATTTATACTCCTTACCATCTTCGTTATGCCTGCGATAGCGGATGCGTCACGGAAGAAGGCTTTGGTAGAGGGAACATATAACCTAATTGTGACAAGCGATTATGAAGAAATGAGGCAGTTAAAAGACACGACCCTTATCTCCCTGGAAGTGATGTCGCCAGCGAACGTGACTGCGACTACAAAAGAGTGGGTGGAAAGAGTTTGGGCGATTATAGATGTATTTAACGGCCTCCGGGCGCTATCAACGAGTAACAATTTATCCGATCACATAAGTGCTCTTTATAATGCGCAGACGATAAAATCCGAGATAGTTAAACTGAAGGGATATTCACAGGCGAATGAGAACGGAATACCGATTTTAGCAGAAATCGCTCTTTCACGCTTTTTTAACGACCAGGGCGAATATTTTGAAAATGCCGCTACCGAAGAGAATAGCACGAAATCTAAAATAGAGTATTTGGAACAAAGCAAAATCGCATATCACGAAGCCGGGAGAATAAGCGATTTCAGCAGGTTGGACTATGAGGTAAAGATGTCGTTAATGAGATACAACCGGGATATGGCGGTTGCAGGCAGTGAAAGAAGCAGTGCCAAGGAGTATCTCACAAAAGCGGAAGTATGTAAGAACTCATCTGATTTTCTTACTGCTATTGGTTGCTTCAAGGATGCAAAAAGAGCAAGCGAGCATAATAACAAAGCACTCAAAATATACAGTCGGCATGGAGACGAGGAGATGGAGCATGCCATTATTATTACGCACAGAATTGACGCAGTAAATGCCGAGTCAGGACAGAAAATCGGTGTTTTTCTCGTTGCTCTTGCCGTAATATTCATTTTGGTGGCGGTGTATGTGATAAGGTCCGTTAGTAGGTGGATAGAGACGGTAAAGGATACCCGGTTAGGGGATGAGTTAATTGCGATGTAATAAGGACGAAAGGGAACTGCGGAAAAAGACGATAGCGATTATGGTTGCAGTTTTTGCTCTCTCCTTGCTATTGGTGTACACTGCTTCCGCCGCTAGTCTAAGTGTGCCTGATTCGTTAACGACAAGCAAATCATTTGATCAGCCCAAGGATACTACACCCTCCTTTACCGCTTCGACAAGTTTCGCAATTAAAAATAATGCAAATAAAACTGTTGCGTATAGCATCTCTGACGTCACCACCGAACAGGGAATAACAATCAAACCTTCTTCTCCTTCCGGAAAAATTGGCCCCTACGGGTCAGCGTATGTATCCCTCGGAATTACACTCAGTAGCAGTCTGATCGAAGGAGAACATACAGGCAGGGTGAGGGTGAGCGGGGATGATGAATCCACTACAATCCTTATTCGAATCAGTATTACACAAAAAGCGAAGTTGGTAGTTTCAACAACTTCTGTTTCTTTTGATACCTTAGGTCCAGGTGGATCATCGAGCGAATCCGTGTCCTTTTCGGAAACACTTGGTTATAAACCGATAGGAGTGAGATTAAAAAGAACATCGGGAAATGATTGGGTAACTGCCAGTTCTAACAACTTTGATGTGGCTGCAGGTGGCTATAAGCAAATTGCCTTTACTTTTAAGCCCCGCGGAGTTACACAAGATAATTGCGAAAGATACCACTCGTGGAGCTACAGCGTTTCAAGCACTGAAGGAGCAGGAAGTAGCACAATCTATTTAAAAGGTGAAATTTGCTGCCCGGCTAAACTCGCCTATGACCATCGCACCTCCACGACATTAAGGTTTAATAGACCTATGATAGAGCATCATACATTTCATTCAACAGCTAAAATCAAGGTTAGTAATACTGGCTGTGAGCGAATGCAGCTTAAATCCCCTCGCGTGAGCAGTCCTTCCGGTGGCGTCTTTCTATCGGTAAAGGACTATCCCTCTTTTGTCAGCGGTTATAGTTCTGACTATATAGAACTGAATATCTCGGCTCCTTATGATACACCGGAAAGAACTTATACTGGTAGCGTGTCCATAGATGCCGACAGCGCCGGTTCGGGCACTGCTGAGGTGCAGGTGTCTATCCACTATGGAGCAGAGTTGGGGGTAACACCAAGGAGCATTGATTTTGGCAATGTCGAGATTCTGAAAGAGGTATCAAAAACAGTAACGTTGAAAGAGAAATTGGGATACAAATCAGCAAAAAACATCGAAATACGCAAGGATAGTGGACCGGGAGGGATAAGCGTGCAGCCGAGCAGTATTTATGGTATTCCTGCAGGTGAATCGGATAGCGTGATTTTTACCTTGATGTTCCAGGGTGATGCAACACCAGGGGAGAGCTATAAGTGGGTATATGCCGTCACATCCAATATAGCGGGAGTTACGATACAGCTTTCGGCCAAAGCAACAATAATAGATTTTACAAATATAATGCGTGAGTTTGAGAGCATGAAAAATACCGAGATAGCAAAGAGCAGTAGTACAACAGGCGAAATTATAGATAATAACGTAAATATGCTGAAATCAGCAGAAGCAGCAGGCAACCTGGCAGCAGAGGAATGGCGGTGTGTAGCTTTAATAGTAACTCAATCACAGATACTACTTCATTCTTTAGATGACGCAACCAAACATCTTGATAAAAACGACCATGATACTGCGTTCGAGAAAATCATTGTCGCTTTGAGATCATCAAAAACCATTGTGCACCATTCCAAAATGATTGCGCATTCGGGTGTCCAGTTATATGCTGATAAAGCCACAACTGCTGCTGATGGGCTCGTAAGCAAGATGTTAGATAGCGAAATTTCACATTATACTGGTAGAGCGGAAGAAATGAATGCGACCAACTACCTGGAGGCTTTCAAAGCATGCAGGAACGTTGCTACTGCATACGGGCTCATGCAGGAGACACCGAAAGAGCGTGAGTTCAATCGGCAAGCAGATGCACTTCTTATGTTGCATGATGATGAGATAGAGAACGCGAACAAAGATCGAGTAGAAGCGGAAAAAATCATTCTGGACCTAAAAGAGAACGAGCTTACAAGGATCGGAGGTGGTTATGCGTTGTTAAATCCATTCAACTATGATGCAGCTTCTGAAGGCTATGGACAGGCAATAGATACATATGCAGGTTCCATAGCATCATATAACAAAGCGGGGGAAATGCGGATGTCAAAAGATGCTGCTAAGTACTTAACGGAGCTAAAAGGGGCGTGGACTTATATGCGGATCTGGTTTTATGCTTTTATGTTGTTTATGATTACTGTTTTGGCTTTTGTTCTGTTTAGAAGTGTCAAAGGGATGATGGCTTATATGCGGGATTCGACCGAGGAAAGGCTTGGGAATGTTGTTATTGGTGAATGACCGGTTCAAAACCTTAACCAACCGAGAATAACAATAAACAACGCGGCTGCTATTAGGTCCGCGGTAGACCCCGGATTTATACCGTCACTTATCAATTCCTCATCGAATTCCTCTATCTCGTTAAGCTCGCAGGACAACGTAGGAAAACCTGAGACTCCCGCTCAGATCAACTGCTAGCCATGATAAATTATGAAATGCTTGAGCGGTATGAAGGGAAACTTTCACGTACCATTCTGTTCTGAGATGAGAATGTGCGAGTAATCGCCCTATACTTAATCTGCTATAAAAAGTAGCTAAACAAATACCAGAATTATATTACACTCCCTATGCCGCTTACGCTACCCGTAACGAGCACTATTTTTACATACTTTTAACGTACGTTACGTGCGCTCCGTGTGTTCCATTATATTCGTCTTTTCTTCCGGTACGGCAGCTAGGCTCTTCTCAACATCAAGAAGTCTGGCTTCAAAATCCGTTATCTTATCCGTTGCCGGAATCTTCGCTTCCAGGGAATCAAATCTAGCATCTACTTTATCGAACTTCGCGTCCACAGCCTCGAACTTAGAAAACATCTCGTTTCTCAAACTCACGATATTAGAGTCCACAGCATCAAACTTTGTCAACATTTCATTTCTCAGGCTGCCAATTTCATTTCGGAGGCTGCCAATTTCTATTTTTGTCTCTTTTCTAAGGCTTTCAAAATCGCTCTTCAGCTCTTTACTAATGCTTTCAATATCGCTCTTCAACTCTTTTTTATGACTTTCAAAATCGCTCTTCAGCTCTTTACTAAGGCTTTCAATATCGCTTTTTGTCTCTTTTCCAAGGCTTTCAACTTTAGCATCCGCAGCTTCGAACTTAGCCAGCGTCTCATTTCGGAGGCTGGAAATTTCTATCTTCGTCTCTTTTCTAAGGCTTTCAACTTTAGCATCCGCAGCTTCAAACTTAGCCAACATCTCATTTCGGAGGCTGGAAATTTCTATTTTCGTCTCGTTCCTCAGACTTACAATTTCCTTTTCCACGGAATATATGCGTGTATGTATAGCTTTAATCTCACCAGCCATTTCATTTAGTTTTGGCAGGAGCAGCCTTTCTATCCATGTAGGTATCTTTTCCATTCTAATCTAATCCTTGTATTTCCGCCTTACTTGATTGATTAAGTATAGGAAATAAGATTAATTTTACTATATATAAATTTAGGTGGCACGGTCTAAAAACCCCGTCTGTTGACAAGAAGTTGCATCGCGGATTGCCCTTGCGGCTACCCCCGCCATTTGGGGTAATCCTACTGCGGAACACGCCGGGGGTAACGCTTGCGTGGTAAGCTCGCAGGACAACGTGGGAAAATCCGAGAACCCAGCTCAGATCAACTGCTTACCAGGATAAGAACGCTATGAAGGGAAACTTTCACGTACCGTTCTGAGATGAAGAAGGGGCGAGTAATCGCCCTATTCTTAATCTGCTATAAAAATTGGTGTCTTACTACGATTACGTGTTTCTCCGATTAAACCACTCAATCAGTGTTTTTATGCTGCCACGATAATTGAAAACTCCTTCCGCGGATAATAGATTCTCATATTGATGCCGTATCGCCCATATCTAAAAGCTTGTTTGCTTCGTTATAAAATGCATTAATCTCTCCTTTATCAAATCTTGGAAGCGTTTTGCTATTGAACATACTTTTTAACCCCTTATGTATATGATCCCTAACTTTTCACACTGTTTCACTACCAACGGGTGTTTCTCAGCGTAATCAGAGCCTTCACTACCTCTCGCCCCTTCACCATCCATGATATTGAAATCCTTCCAGCGATACTGGTTTGAGTCCAGGACGGTCACAATATATAACTTGTTTTTCTTCCCTTGTTGAATTTGTCAAAGGAGCGGATGACCTTTATTGCCGTTGAGAAGAATCTGTTTCAAACCGGGCATTACTCGATCCATCATCCTAATTCGACTCATTGGGCATCAATTTTTAAGGATCGTATTCCCCCTCATTATCTTCAATAGCCACAGTACCATAGCTGTCCACCGCTTGCACGAAGAATTCCTCTTTATCTCTTCACTTCCTCTTTACCTTCACTCCTATCTCCTGCCAGTCATCCGTAACGCCCTTTAAGGCAGAAACAGCACCGGCAATTGCTCGTCCCATCACATTTTGCACGAATTCGTTTGCGTCCACTTCTTCTCCATCTACAAATATCTCCATTTCTACATCTACTATCATTATTATCA
Organism: uncultured Halobacteria archaeon; assembly: GCA_964578735.1. Lineage (GTDB taxonomy): Archaea > Halobacteriota > Syntropharchaeia > Alkanophagales > Methanospirareceae > Methanophaga. The sequence continues at coordinate 9,603 of CAZOEM010000025.1, forward strand.
CATCCGTTCTAATTACATACAAAAAGAACTAATCATTTAACTATTTTCTATTCGCAAATAAGAATTTGATTTTGATCCGTGGTACGATCATATTACAACAGATGAAGATGTGACCGGATTTAATTTGATTTGTGGTCATAATTTTAATTAATACTGAGTCCCTATCAAAGTAGTATATAGACTATTTGTCAAAAATCCTATAGCGGTGATTAAAATGGAAGCAAAAACGGTCATGAATAAGGCACATGATATAGTAAAGAAGGAAAAGCAGTGATTGCAAATGTTCCTCGAATTCAAAGCGGAAGTGGAAAAAGTGCTGAAGCAAGCATTAGGAGGTTATGAGTACAAGGACCTGGAGATAGTGGAAAGCGACCATGCGGATCTCGCATCTACCGTTGCTTTCTCTTTAGCTCGCAGTTGCAAAAGAGCACCGAAAGAGATAGCAGAGGATATAGTAAATCATCTGCCGGCGGAGAACACATTAATATCCCATGCGGTTGCTACGGGACCCTATATCAACTTCTATGTGAGCGATTTCTTCTTGCATAAGACGTTGCAGAGGCTAAGGGCCGGGTTAGAGACCGTTGAGAAGAATAGGGTTAAGATTATTATTGAGCATACCTCTGCGAATGCCGATGGGCCATTGCATATAGGACATCTAAGAAACGCTATTATTGGTGACGTTCTGGCGCGAGTCTTAAAACGTGTCGGGTTTGATGTGGAAACACAATATTACGTGAATGACCTGGGCAGGCAAATAGCAGTAGCAGTATGGGGCGCGGGAAGAATGGCATTCGCGACAGATAAAAAAGCCGACCATGCTGTTGCCGACGTCTATATCGCTGCGAACCGGGAGTTAGAAGAGAACAGCGAATATTTAAATGCCGTGGGTGAGTTAATGCGTAAATATGAGGCGGGAGATGACGCTACGGTCAAGAGATATAAAGCCGTAGTGAATAAATGTCTCACAGGGGTAAAAGCAACACTAAAAAGACTGGACATCCAACATGATCTATTCGTCCTGGAGGGCGAATGTGTACGTAGCGGGGCTGTGGATGCAGTAGTGAACGAGTTAATGCAGAAAGGCAATGTCAAATTAGATGGGACTGCACTGTTACTGCAATTAGAGGGCATTGAGAAGGCACTGGTAATAAAACGATCCGATGGGACTTCGCTTTATACCACTCGGGACCTCGCATATCACCGCTGGAAGAGCAATCGATGCGACCGGATGATAGACGTATTTGGAAAAGACCACGAGTTAGTCTCGCAGCAATTGACAAAAGCGCTGGCACTATTGGGCGTAAAAGCGCCTGAATTTGTCATTTTCGCGTTCGTTTCCTTGCCTTCCGGCTCTTTATCCACGCGTGCTGGTAGATATATCTCCGCAGACGAGCTAATAGCGAAGATTGAGGAGCGTGCATATGACGAGGTGGAAAAGCGGCGGGACGATTTGGACGAAACAAAGAAGCCGGAAATCGCTCGGATGGTTGGTATAGGTGCATTGAGGTATGATATGGTGAAAGTATCACCGGACAAGCATATAGTGTTTGATTTTGATGATGCACTGGACATAGAGAAAAAAGGTGCTCCCTTTGTTCAGTATTCACATGCACGTGCATGCAGCATTTTACGTGCTGCAGAAGCAAAAGGCGTTCTTACCGACGATGATTACGACTCCGCTCTGCTACGTGAAGATAGTGAGATAGAATTGATAAAGATGTTATCCAAATTTGAGTATATCGTGGAGGGTGTGGCATCAGATTTGAAGCCGCATCGGATTGCTAAATATGCACGTGAGCTTGCCGAGTATTTCAATCTGTTTTATAGATATTGCCCCGTGTTAAATGCAGATGAAGGGCATAGAAAAGCGAGGTTGGCGCTCGTTGACTGCGCAAGGGTTGTCTTAAATAACGTCTTAGACGTGCTGGGGATAAAAGCGCCGGAAGAGATGTAAATTAGCTGATTGGAACCATCCCCTGCTCAGCCATAGCTAACAATTGATTTGCACCCGAAGGGTGCTTTCTTGAATGTATCTACTTTTCGGTTTAATCTGTATCTCCGAAAGCCTATATTTTCTCTTATGCATATTAATGCCGTTGCACAATACTTGCATCATGCATAAACATGAGGATAAAAAAATCTTTAAAAGAATCAGCGTGAAAAGATGTAGTTGGAATTAAAAGTATAAGTTTTTTTCTTTTACGTCTTATAAAGTTCTATAGAGTTTGCATGCTTGAGGCATAAACGAAGATATTAAACCGTACAAAGGGGATATAAAATTATGACCGAATTTGATAGAACTCGCTGGGCGGAGAAGGACTTTGCAAAACAGTATCTGGAAACTGCGGACATCCGGGTCGTAGATCGGAGAAGATTATTGGCAATCTTAAAATCATTCTATCGCCATTTCCTCGCGGGCAAGCAGCAATGCCGAGCTCTGGACCTTGGCTGTGGTGATGGCGGGCATATTAATTCACGAGCTTTTGTCTATTGATGGTTCTATATCCGCCACGCTGGTTGACGGCTCAGCAGATATGTAAATATAGAGGTTCTCCTTCCGTCGACAGCGGCACTTGATGGCTGGTATCTGAATTTATGGCGTGAGTGGATAATTCAAAAACCAAAAAAGTTCAAAGACCTCGGATACAGAAATAGTTTAAATATCTTGCACACTATAAGGATAACATATACCTCATACACCACCAGAGGTAAAAAGTGCATATATGGGAAAAAGAAATGTCAAAAGAGAAGTTAAGCGGTGCGGAAATAGTAGTGGAGGAGTTGAAGGACGAAGGCACAGCGGTAGCCTTTGGAATACCCGGCGGAGTTCTTTTGGACCTATACGATACGCTGTATAAGGATGATGCGCTAAGACACATATTGATGCGACATGAGCAATGTGCGGCGCATGCCGCTGACGGCTATGCCCGTGTATCAGGTAAGACGGGCGTGTGTATCGCCACTTCGGGTCCCGGAGCCACGAATCTCGTTACCGGTCTGGCGAACGCAAGCATGGATTCTACACCTGTAGTGGCCTTGACAGGGCAGGTACCAACTTCTGCAATCGGCACAAATGCATTTCAAGAAGCCAGTACCTTCACTATCACCATGCCCGTCACAAAGCATAATTTCCTCGTAAAGAGCACGAAAGATTTGCCCAAGGTCATTCATAATGCATTTTATGTCGCCAATACCGGGAGGAAGGGTGTGGTTTTGATTGACCTGCCAAAAGACGTCTTAGCCGGAATAGCAACAGTAAATTTGCATCCGAAAGAGACTTTCGCTGGCTATAAGCCGAACATAAAACCTAATCAGGTGCAGACAAAGAAGGCAGCGGAGGTCCTGGCTAATGCGGAACGCCCACTTATACTTGCAGGCGGAGGTATTATCAGTGCAGAAGCTACGGAAGAGTTACGCAATTTAGTGGAACTCCTTGGCACCGGTGTAGTGACAACGCTTATGGGCAAGGGAGCCATTTCCGAGCTTCACCCTTTCTGTTTAGGCATGGCTGGGATGCACGGGCACCTCTATGCGAACAGGGCGATAAATGAATGTGACGCTTTGCTTGCGTTAGGAACACGATTCAGTGATCGGTTAACTGGATGGCTATTAGACCAGTTCGCACCGGACGCCACATTGATACACGTGGATATAGATGCGGCGGAGATAAACAAGAACATGCCGGTGGACATCCCAATAGTAGGAGACGTGAAGCTTGCACTCTCGGATATAATAAAGTGGCTGGAGAAGAAGAAAAAGTTGGGCGATAAGAGCGTATGGCTACAAAGGATAAAAGAGATGCACTCGGCGTGTGAAGAATGTATACATGATGTACATAGAGCGGGGTCATCAGTCTCAGATAGTGTAATAAAAGAAATCAATCTGATCCTGGACGGCGATGCAATAGTAACAACAGAAGTGGGACAGTGTCAGATGTTTGCAGCGCATTATTACATGACGCGGGAGCCACGTACTTTTATATCGTCCGGCGGGCTGGGTACGATGGGGTTTGGATTCCCGGCAGCGATAGGGGCGAAAGTTGCTGCTCCTGATAAGAAAGTAGTGGACATAGCAGGCGATGGGAGTTTCCTGATGACCTGCCAGGACCTGGCGACCTGCGTTGAGAATGATATACCTGTTGTGGTCTGCATATTAGACAACAGGTATTTGGGGATGGTAAGACAGTGGCAGGAGTTGTTCTATGATAAGGAGTACGCCCATACGGGGTTGGGATTAACGCCTGATTTTGTCAAGCTTGCAGAAGCGTTTGGATGCTATGGCGAGCGAGTAGAAAAGCCAGAGGATTTGAAAGACGCTTTTAATAACGCATTTGAATCGGGAAAGCCATCAGTGATTGATGTGATTGTGGGTAAGGAGGACAAAGTACTGCCTATGATCCCACCTGGTGGCGGTGTAATAGGTATGATAGGAACGGAAAGATGCAAACACGTATAATTTCGCTTTTGGTTGAGGACCATCCGGGAGTGCTAACGAGGATGTCGGGCATGTTCACAATGCGAGGGATTAATATCATGTCTCTTACGGTCTCGCCATGTGAGAAGGAGGGGTTATCGCGGATGACAGTAGCGATAAAAGGTACAGAGAGCGAGTTGGAGAAGGTGCGAAAGCAGATTAGCAATCTGATAGAAGTGGTGAAAGTGGTAGATTTAATGATGGAAGAGCCGATTATCCGCGATTTAAGTCTGCTAAAAGTGCATGTGAAGGATTCGAAAGCTCGCTCTGAGGTGATGCAGCTTGCGGAATCGTACAGTGCTAAAATAGTAGATGCTACGCTGGACACGGTAACACTGGAACTTACAGAAGAGCCTAAGAGGATAGACCGATTTGTGGATTTGATGAAACATTTTGGTCTGAAGCAACTGTTCAGGACAGGTATTACGGCGATTGGGACTGGGTCGGTAGAGGAAAAGTAGAATGCCGATTATCAGTATAGATGTATTTATGTCATGTTAACAATTGTAACATAAAGTGGTGAATAACCAAATGGGAGCTGCTTCTATCAGATTGCCGCAAAGACTTAGCGTGAAGCTAAGGGAAAAGGCCGAGGAAACGGATTCGCTGCCTGAGGAATTAGGTGTTGAACTGCTGAGCAAGGGGTTGAAAATAAGCGAGAAAATAATCTCTGCAATATTAGCGACAGTAATAGTGATTTCAGTGTTTACCGTGGCGGCAACTACCGGCGATTATTCCAACCCAGGAACATTCAGTCCGCCCTGGCGCACCATCCAGCACGCTATCATCATCAACCACACTTGCACAAACCTTCCACAGATTCCTGAAGCGTGGGTCACCGCAGCAAAAGATAACCTTCACATTGCCTATGGTCACACCTCACACGGCAGCCAGATAATAACCGGTATGGATGGTCTGGACGCGTTTATGGGCGGTACAGGTCTTTACACTTGGAATGACGGACCGGCCGCAAATCATCTTGATATAGGGGAACACACGAATAATAATTTACCAGAACAGTATCATTTTCCAATGATTT
>CAZOEM010000026.1:0-4690 GCA_964578735.1 uncultured Halobacteria archaeon
CAGGCGCTGTAATGTAAATATACCAACGATGGCAGACATAGCATGTGGAAAATGGGGCGTGAAAGAAGGAGAGAAGAGGACATTCACAGAGGTTTGCTCAGACAAAGGCGCTGAATTCATTGACAATGCTATAAAAACCGGTGTTATCAAAGTAGAACAGCCGGGTAAAGATGCGATAGCGGAGAGGAAGCAGAAGGACATAGAAGCGATTGAACTGTCAAGCAAGTACGAGACTGAGGACTTGAAAGAGCTGAGAGAGTTCAGTCTTGATGATAGACTGGCATACTGGCAGCATCAGTTTGACAGATGCATAAAATGCTTCGCATGCCGGGATGCATGTCCGATATGCTATTGCAAGAAATGCTTCCTCGAACCTGACAGAGGATATATAAAGGGTGGCGAAGTGCCTCCGGACAGGATGTTCCATCTTACCAGGCTTGCACATGATGCTGACTCATGCGTTAATTGTGGACAGTGCCAGGATGCGTGCCCGGCGGAGATTCCTCTGACGAGGTTGTATCTTATGTTGAACATAGAACTCAGCCAAATGTTCGATTACGTTTCGGGCATGGATATGGAGCAGAAACCACCGTTGATAGCGGCAAAAGACGAAGAGGCTTCGATTGACGATATAACTCTTTTCCTGGCGAAAGGCGAAGCGAGTGAGGTAGTGCCATAGCAATAAAATGAAACTATATGGGCATACACATAAAGCGGAGATAGAGAAGAAAGAGGATAAAGCGTTGATAATAAATCCCGGAGAATGCTGCGGTCGCCTCACGATGCGGAGAACGACTGCCATACTCGATTTAGATAAGGAAGAAGCGAAGCTAGTAAAATTCTAAAACCGCAAAAAAAACGCAAATTATTTATGATGCTAACTTAAACCCATATAAAAAGGAAGATATGTAATATAATATGAAAGGAGGAATACTCAAATGGGAACGTTATATGAAGAGATAGTGGATTATGGCGGAGAGGTTTTTGGTAGGGAGCATTTGGAAACGCTCAGGGACTGCGTGCAATGCGGTAAGTGCACTGGCGGCTGTCCCTCGGGGAGGAACACGGCGTTCAGGACGAGAAAGCTAATGCAGATGGCTCTGGTGGATATGCGGGAAGAGATTTTTAACGCTCCGGAACTGTGGTTCTGCTCAACTTGTTACACCTGTTATGAGCGATGTCCAAAAGGTGTAAAAGTGACCGACATAATAAGAACCATAAGGAACTTAGCGGCGAAGGAAGGGCACATGTCTGTTCCACATAGGATGATTGGTGTTTATGTGCTAAAAACAGGTCATGCCGTGCCTATAGGTCCGGACCAGATGAAGTTGCGAGAGGAGGTAGGTCTCGAGTCACAGCCTCCGACCACGCAGAAATACAAAGAGCAACTGGAGCAGGTGCAGACAATATTCAAGACGACTGGGTATGACACGATGATTGATTTTGATTGGGATGCAATGACTTTAAAAGGGATGGCTAAAAAAGGGGGAAAGAAATGACGGAATATCCAACGGAATATGCTTATTTCCTTGGCTGTATCACGCCGAATAGGTATCCGGGGATAGAAGCAGCAACGAAGAAGATATTTAAGGAGTTTGGGATAGAGTCAAAGGAGATGATGGGTGCCTCGTGCTGTCCGGCGCCGGGAGTTTTTGGCTCTTTTGACATGCATACCTGGCTTCCTGTAGCAGCACGTAATCTCGCTATTGCGGAGGAGATGGAACTTGAAATATATGTAACGTGTAATGGTTGTTACGGGTCACTTCAAGAAGCGGACCATTTACTGAAAGGGAATCCAAAGTTAAAGGAGGAAACCAATAAGATATTAGGTAAATTCGGTAGAGAATTTAAAGGCACCACAAAGGTGAACCATTCAATTGTGGTTCTTCACGACTTTATTGGTTTGGAGAAGCTAAAGGAGCGTATAACGAAACCGATGAACGATGTGAATGTAGCGGTGCATTACGGCTGCCATTTCCTCAAGCCAAGGGAGGTGCGGGGACACGGGTCTTCGGAAACGCCCTATATCCTGGAGGATCTTGTAAAGGTAACGGGTGCAAAAGACGTAGATTATAAGGACAAATTGATGTGCTGTGGTGCTGGCGGCGGAAACCGAACTGCCGACTCAGTTCAATCTTTGGAATGGACGCGTCAGAAATTGGTGAGTGCGATAGAAGTGGGCTGCGATTGCATGGTTCATCCCTGTGCTTTCTGCCATTTGCAGCTTGACCGAGGTCAAGAGGAGATGGAAAAGGCATTTGGCATATCCTTCAATTTCCCCATTCTCTTTGCCACGCAGTTCCTCGGGCTAGCAATGGGACTCAGCGAAAAAGAAGTAGGGTTGGACGCACAAGCTACAACCATGCCTGAGAAATTACTAAAATAGAATAGATAGGAAAGAAAAAATAGTTTTATTTTTTTCTTCTTTTTGTTTCTTTTTGTTTAATTAAGAACTAATTTACCATAGTTTTGTAGGTTGAGCTAGCACTGCTTTAAATTGGCCCTTTTTCTGCCTTACGGCACGCAAATCCTTCTCCTTTTCCGTTATTTTATTTATTAGTTCTGTCCTTTGATCCTCTTCCGCTGCGCTTTTAAACTCGCCTACTAAATCGCCTATCTCTTTCACCAATACAGCTATTGCCTCATCCTCTTTCTTTATTTCCTCATCTGGTACTACGCCCATTTTACATTACTACCTCCGTTTATGTTATAAATGGAAGATATGATACTTCAAGCATTTATACCTTCCTATTTTAGCCTTTCAATACGATCTCTATATGGACATCTTTTGGTATGGGTATGCGCATAAGCTGCCGTAGAGCTCTTTCATCGGCTTCCAGGTCTATCAACCGCTTATGTATGCGCATTTCCCAATGATCCCATGTAGGAGACCCTTCACCGTCCGGGCTTTTTCTACACGGGACCACCAGCTTCTTCGTGGGAAGAGGAATAGGGCCCGACATTCTAACACCGGTGGTCTCAACGATCTTTTTCACTTGATTGCATATCTCATCCAATTTCATATGGTCAATACTAGATAGTTTTATCCGTGCCTTTTGGTTCATTTCGTTCCCTCTTCCTGTTAGCCTTGCTTTATTTCTCCTTCAGGTCTATTACCATACCTGCAGCAACTGTTTGCCCCATGTCCCTGACTGCAAACCGGCCGAGCTGTGGTATCTCCTTTACACGCTCGATGACTAAAGGTCTTGTCGGTTTTACTTTTATGATTGCCGCATCGCCCGCTTTTATAAAGTCCGGATTCTCTTCCACTGTCGCACCGGTCTTAGGGTCCAGCTTCTTAGTAATTTCTAGTATCGTAGCAGCGACTTGCGTGGTATGGGTATGGAAAACGGGGGTATAGCCTGCGGTAATCGCACTTGGATGCTGGAGTACAACTATCTGTGCAGTGAACTCATCAACAATCGTTGGCGGGTTATCCACGTGCCCACAAACATCACCTCGCCTTATCTCTGTCCTGCTTATCCCACGAACATTCCAGCCGATATTGTCACCGGGAATAGCTTCGCCGATCTCCTCATGGTGCATCTCTATTGTTTTCACCTCTCCTTTCGCAGCAGGCGGGTTGAAAATCACGGTGTCACCCTTCTTTATCTTTCCTGTCTCCACTCGCCCTACGGGCACGGTCCCCACGCCGGTTATTGTATATACATCTTGCACGGGTATTCTAAGCGGAAGATTAACAGGCTTATCCGGTACTTGCATGAGGTCCAACGCTTCTAAAAGAGTAGGCCCGTCGAACCAGGCCTCTTTATCACTTTTCTTCGTTATATTCACGCCATCCAGTGCGGAAACGGGAATAAAGATGACGTGCTCCTCCTTATAGCCAACCATCCCCAGAAGTGCTAGTAGCTCCTTCTTCAACTCATCATAGCGCTTCTGATCGTAATTCACTCGGTCCATCTTATTTATAGCTATGATCAACTGCGTCACACCCAAAGTTCGGGATAAGAATACGTGCTCCTTCGTCTGAGCCATTATACCATCCTTAGCATCTACTACCAACACCGCTGCATCAGCCTGTGATGTCCCGGTGATCATATTTTTCACGAAATCCCTGTGTCCCGGGCAATCCACAATAGTATAGTAATACTTGTTAGTATCAAACCTTTGGTGGGCAACATCTATTGTTATTCCCCTCTCCCTTTCATCCGCCAAAGTATCCATCACCCAGGCATATTCGAAAGTCGCTTTTCCTATCTCTTCTGCCTTTTTCCTGTACTCTTCTATTACATGAGGATCTATCGCTCCTGCTTCTGTTAGCAACCGACCCAAGAGCGTTGACTTGCCGTGGTCAATATGCCCTATCATTGCCAGATTCATATGCTCTTTCTCTACCATTTTTTACTTTCTCCCTCCTTCTTTTTCTTCTAATCTGTAACCTATAAGCTACCTTACTTTATCCTCTTTTACTATAATTTATTTGTTTCTATCTTATTTATTATTCTATAGGGTATTCAAATCAGTGATAAAATATGGTGAATTACGTAACGAAGCAGACATTTATATAAGAATAAACTAGAGGAAGTAGAGGATATTAGTTAAGGAGGTAAAGCAGATGGAACATGAGCAGGAGATAGAGCAATTAAATTCACAGGCACGTGCATACTCGGACAAGTTACATGGTGCTCTAAACGAACTGGAACGTGTTATTGTTGGTCAGGAGTCAGTA